>DNDT01000131.1 GCA_003487525.1 Flavobacteriales bacterium | reverse complement strand
TGCTCAAACACCTCAGGGAACATAGTAGTTTCTCCAATTGAGTGGTCAGGGCTTATAGCCATGCCTGAAATCAGCTTATGTTGAACGCCAACTCCCATCACACAATAAGAAAAACCCATCTTGTTAGCCGTGTTTGCTATCGGAAAACAGTCGTGGTTTTCATTAGCACATTCAGATTTTTTTTTCTTTTGGTTCTTTTTAGAACTCTGCTTTTGTCGTTTAGCAGCATAATTCTCCTTGTTTGAAGCAGAAAAACCGGTGCCATCAAACGAATAGGTCTCCTCTTTGTCTTCCACAGTTTCGTTAGTAATTTTTACGATTTCGTTCAATATCTCATTTACAGCTTCCCGGTCATAACCACGTTCTATCGTTTTGTAAGAAAAGTGTCGGTATACACCTAATTTCTCTCGAAATAGGTGGAGTAATCCTTCAGCTATTCTATTAGGCGAGCTAGTGTATGCTTGCAATAATAGTATTTTTGCGATATCAGCAGGATCAATTGGTGGCCTGCCTACACTTTGTTTTTTAGGTGGCGTTCTTTCTTTTATCCGTTTGTCAGCTTCATCAACAAGATCTCTTAGATTATTTAAGTAGTTGGCAAACTCCTTGATCTGTGCATTGTCATATAGATTCCAGTTGGTTTCGGGAGACTCACGACTATTGTAGTCAAAATCGCCATCACGAACCTGCTTTATGAGTGTTCTGAGTTCTTCAGTACGGGATTTCGCGGGCATAATGTAAATATGAGCGTCAACTATTTAAATATTGCGACCGTGTAAACATATATGATGGGAACACTTATAGCTTTCACATTGCCTACTGGTAATGATAAGATAACATCAAGTGCATTTACAAAGGCATTGTACGGTCAGAAAACAAGCACACATCATGGGAAGTACGTATACCGTAAACGTGGTATTCTGGATGATATCCCATATCGTAAGCTCATTCGCGGGGTATTTGTCATTCAAGATAAGGATAAAAAGCCGATTATAGATTTCTTAGAGCGATTTTCTGCCGAGTATTATGTCCGTGTTGTTGAGCTCACTGAAGAAGACTGCAAAATTATGGGACTGCAGATTGAGTAATTTTGTCCCAAGGCCGATTAGAAATAACTTCTGGAAATTTTCCATTTTCACTCATATTGAAAACCTCTACCAAAGTTCTTGTTTCACCGTTCAATCCACTCAGCTTCCTATAAACTTCCACATTCCCTTCATTTCCTACAGCTATATGTACAGCTTTCAACCGTTCCAGAGTTTTCATAGCCTCTTCCACACTCATATCAAATCCACACTCTCTCAGCTTTAATCTCAGAATCGAACGCAGTTGGTATGCCGTAGCACAAACGAAAATATTTCCCAGTACATGTTCTTTAGTTCTGACATACTGTGGATGGAGACCAAGTGCGCTTTTAAGTGTTTGTATAGCCTTTTCGATCTCATCTCTTATTTTGTAGGAATCGATAACATCTTTTTCACTCATATCCGTCTCAGTAGTTACAAAAACCTGATACCCGTCATATTTTTCAGCTTCTAACAATGCTTTTTTTCGCGTAATGGTGAAGCTGACCTCGTCTTCCCTAACATCTTCAACTTCTAAAAATTTCTTGACTGCAAAATTTTTCAAAATCCAGCCTGATTTTTCATCCCTCTGCTTTTTGGATTCAACTTTACCTTTCCTCACTGACTCAAGAAGCTTGTTCAGTTTATTTTCAGCTCTGGTAACCTTCGTCATCCGTTCTTTTTTATTCGTTTCTGCCACTGAAGCAGTCCATGCCACCACATACTTCCTCCGTCCTTTGATAACAGAAGCTGCAACCGAATTCTCCTCCATTTCTACCCATTCATCTTTTGGAGTTTCAATCTCTTCTAGTAGTCCAGTGTTTTTGACTCCAGCTCGCAATGCTACTAAGTACCGTTCTTTCTTCTCATCCATATAGTCAATATTCTTCCAGGTGGCTATGCCTCGATCCACAACTCTGGGAGCTTTTTTTAATGCGAAATCCTCTCTGAGGCATGTGTCAACCTGTTCAAGACTTTTGGCATCAGTTTGGTTACCTGGCCATACACGATGAGTAACAAGTACGCCTTTTTGGTCAACGACAAAAGCAATAACGATTTGAGGGCGGTCAGAACGATGATCTCTGGAATAACCAAACATTGCAAGGATGCATTCTTTGCCCTCAAAGTAAGTAGAAGTGAGGTCGATATCAAGCCGTTCACATTCGTAGCCATAGACATGCTTTATGTTTTCATATAGGTCTACCTGCATTGCAACTGTGGTCTCAGGCTGAAGATAATCCAGAGCATTCAAGCTAACTTGGTAGGTTATTTCAGAGGGAGGAAATGAAAGGAAAAATGGAAGCGAACTTCTCGAATACCAGTCAGGAAGCTGATAATAGCTGCAGGGATCACAGTTTCTTGCTATAATCATTGCTTCTACAACCATACCAAGATCGGGACCACCTCCTTTGTTGGTATGACGGTTAATTACATTAATCAGGTCTATTTCTTCACATATTTTGTGCAATGCCAGTTCGGGTCCATAACTGTAGACGTCCTTTACATTCCAGGTCGATACTGGTGATGGGAAGGTATAGCCTGTTGAATATAGAAGATTGTGGAATTTTTGGATGAGAGTAGTATCTTGCAGTTTTTTAAGTTTATTCTCAATTTCAATACGTTTAGGCTCATCTAAATCTTCCAGTTTTCCGATGTATAGTTTTGTCTCTCTAACCACTTTGTTGGCAAGACGTTTACCATGATATACAGCATAGTATGTGTGTCCTCTCCGTTTGATTCCTTGAATGAACATGATTGTATTTATGTCTTAGTAACTTATAAGTGTTTTTACAATATATGAGGTTGTTGTAACTGTATTTATTCTAAGTACGTCTTATCAACAAGATTGAGGTTTTTTAAAGCAAAGTTGGATGACATTGTGTAATTACATAAAAAATATTATGATGTTACAGCAGAGTATTTAAGCTAAAAATTATAAAATATAATAAAATGCAGATGTTGATTATGATTTTAGAAATGGAATGTTCAAAATTTTAAATGATGTGAAAAAGTAGAATTAAGTTTATATAATACTAAAAATGCGCTTTAATGTTTATAGTCGTACAATGGTGCAGAATCCTATCCAGAACCGCTGCAGCAATAACATGATCACTGAAAATCTCACCCCATTCTCCATATGACTTATTCGAAGTAAGAATAATCGAGTTTTTTTCATATCGCCTTGATACCAGCTGAAAAAAGCAATAAGCATCCTCATTATCAAAAGGAAGGTATCCCATCTCATCGATAATCAGGAGCTTATACTTTGCCAGAGTTTTAAGTTTTCCATCAAGCAAATCCTCTCTGCTGGCCTTTTTCAGTTTCTCAATAAGAGTGTCTGCACGAGTAAAATAAACCGTAAGACCTGCTTTTACCGCCTCAATTCCCAGAGCTGTAGCAAGATGAGACTTACCAACACCAGGAGGTCCCAGAAAAACAACATTCTCAGCGCTATGGATAAATCTCAAGGAAACCAGATCGGAAATAACAGACCTATCTATTGAAGGTTGAAACTTAAAATCAAACTCATCAAATNNTTGCTCTTTTTTTCCTGATCTATTAGATAATCAAGCACATCCAGAGTAGTTTTACCTTCCTTGACTGCTATCTCAAGATAATTGTCCATAATCGTATCGATGGTATTCAATTTTAATTGATGAAGATTAGCATGCAGCCTTTCATATGCCAGATTACTCATTATTTCCACTCCCCCACTGAATGCCTCATAAACTGAAAGAGAACGTTTTTCTACATCAGGTTCTGAGAAATTTAATGCACATGTACATTGTTTTTTATTCATTACCGCAATGTTCTCTTTTAAAATATCCTTCAACAATCCACTAAAATGCTCTTTTTTACTAGATACTCTGCCACTTCCTGGCAACAGCTCATGCTCACAAACCTGTTCACCGGCTACAAAAACCTTGAATCCATTATCCCGAATATGAAGTGTTGCTTCTCTGCCTGCAAACCGGTATGGTACAGAATATTTGTTTCCCAGATATGAGATAAAGCAGTCTCTGGATATCTTTCTTTTTTCTTCCAGGACTAAGAAATATTCAGGTATTGCGTCAATTGGCTGTAACCCTTCGTGTTTATGGCGTTCAAGAGGTATTTCATGAGTGGTTCCATGTACACTTGAATTGACCCTTTCTAACCAGCGCTTCGACTGTTTATTTAAATCCTGAAAGTGAAGAGGCTTCTATTCCAAGAACGAGATCCCTTTTAACTACCCAACTATATTCTCTATTTTTCCTTTGGTCTGG
>DNDT01000497.1 GCA_003487525.1 Flavobacteriales bacterium | reverse complement strand
CAAAAGCATATGGATACCTGGAAAGACGAGGCAATGAAACTGGGATCGACCGGGCAGGACTGGAAGACCTGGATGGAACATCAGGATCAGCACGATTTTCATGCTGCTGCAACCGATCAGTTAAAATGGCTTGAGAAGTCTGGCTTTTCAGAGACGGATATCGTCTGGAGGAATCTTCTCTGGACCGTATTTCACGCAGTCAAAAAATAATTTCACCCGCATTTTCTCTCTGTGGTGTAAGTTTGTTAACGATGTATATGACGAATTCATTTCAACCCCAAAACAGGAAAGAATGGAGGAAATGGCTTTCCAGGAACCATTCAAGGGAAAAGGAGGTCTGGTTGATCTACGTTAAAAAAAGCGTCAATAAACCCACCATCAGCTATGACGAATCGGTTGAAGAGGCTATTTGTTTCGGATGGATCGATGGGATAAAAAAGAAGGTGGATGAAGAGCGATACACCCACAGATTTACGGTCAGGAGTAAAAAAAGCAGCTGGTCCCAAACCAACATCGAACGGGCCCGCATAATGATCCGCGAAAAGAAGATGACCAGGGCAGGTCTTGAATACTTTGAACGCAGGGCTTTATCTGCGTCCTCTTCCATTTCATCCGAACGTGATAAACTGGTGCTCGGGACCGAATTTGAAAGAATACTGAAGGCAGACAGCGTGGCATGGTCAAATTTCCTGAACCTTCCTGCCGGTTGCCGGAGGCAGTACATCGCCTGGCTTAACAATGCAAAAAGGGAAGAAACCAGGCAAAAAAGGCTGATCGGGGCGATCGAACTTCTCAGGCAAAACAAGAAATTGGGAATGAGGTAACTCAATTGAATTACAGGCGTTTTTAATTGGTATTTCAACCAAAAAATTAAACCTTTGATTAGAATCTAACCTTAGTTCTTTCAGAAAAAATAAATGAAAAATAAGGTCACAGAAATTCAACTTGCCAGGGAGATGACGTTGTTTGACGCCACCCTGATTGGTGTCGGTGCCATGATCGGTGCGGGGATTTTTGTATTGATCGGAATTGCCGCCGGAGTTGCCGGTCCCGCCTTGATCATCACATTTGTTTTAAATGGACTGGTAGCCCTGTTAACGGCCATGTCTTATGCGGAGCTGGGTTCGTGTTACCATAGTGCGGGCGGAGGATATTTGTGGATCAAGGAAGGACTGCCCAAGGCCTTCGGTTTTCTCTCGGGATGGATGGATTGGTTCGGTCATTCCGTTGCATGCAGTCTTTACGCGCTCGGTTTTGGCGCGTATTTCGGTTTTGTGCTGAACGAGATGGATTTGATGATCCCCGATTGGGGTTTTTTCTCCCCTCAAAAAATTCTGGCCGTATCTGCCGCAATTTTGTTCGCCTACGTAAATTTTCGCGGAGCATCCGAAACGGGCAAGATCGGAAATCTGATTACCATGGCCAAGATCATCATTTTACTCATATTCATTGGTTTTGGTCTCGAATTGGTGTTTCGGCACGACGACTGGCAAAACTCGTTTACCCCGTTTTTTCCAAATGGCTATGGTGGGGTTTTCAAGGCCATGGGACTTACGTTTATCGCCTTTCAGGGATTTGAAATTATAGCACAGAGCTCGGAGGAAATTAAAAACCCAAAGCGAAACATTCCCCTTGCCATATTCTATTCGCTGTTGATCGTTATTCCCATTTATATTTTGGTTGCCTTTGTCTCTATTGGATCGGTTGAAACACCCGTTGGGATGATGCCGTGGGATGTACTTGCCGAGCAAAAGGAAATTGCACTTGTGGGTGTTGCACGTGGCTTTTTTATCGGTGGCGGCGTATTGATTTTGGTTGGAGGCCTGATGTCCACCATATCGGCATTAAATGCAACCATTTATTCTTCCTCAAGGGTGGCGTTTGCCATGGGAAGAGATCGCTATTTCCCGACATTCCTGAGTAAAATTCACAAGAAGAATTTCACACCCCACTGGAGCATATTGTTTTCCCTGTTTATCATCGTGTTTATGGCTGTCTCACTACCCATTGAGGATGTGGCAAGTGCGGCAGACATAATTTTCCTTTTGCTCTTCTTATTGGTTAATGTGGCAATGATAAAGCTGCGCAAGAAGAAACCCGAGTTGGACAGAGGGTATAAGGTTCCGTTGTTTCCGTATGTTTCAATACTGGCAATCAGCTTGTTGCTTTTTTTGGCCGTTTACATGCTCGATTATAGTGTGACGGCATGGATGATTACCATTATTTGGATCGGTCTTGGGCTCCTGGTCTATAAATTTTATTCTTCGGACAGGGAGATAAAATACCTTAGAAAAGTGAATATTCTGGACCAGATTGCAAAAAAACAGTACAACATATTGATCTGTTTTTCAAATTCCGATGATGTCAGAAGCCTGTCGAGTGTGGCCTTTGCCATTGCCAAAAAGTACGACGCCCGGCTCATTTTTTTGCACGTCATCGAATTGGATGAAGGTACCAAACTGAGGGAGGGATTGCAAAATGCAAACCCGGTGAATGCGAAACTTGAAGAGGCGAGTAAACTGGCAGAAGAAATAGGCGTTTCCTCAAAGTCAATCATTAAGATCTCGCATCGGATATCCCAGGGAATTGTCGATACGCTTCTGGAAGAGAATTGCAATTTTATACTTACGGGAAGAAACAAAAAGAGCAACCTGACGGCAAGGATCTTTACTTCGGTGATAGACGATGTACTGGAAAAGGCAACGAATGAAGTGGCCATTCTGCATGGGGAAATTAAGTCGGAAAACATAAAGAACATATTTATCCCCTTCGGTGGTGACATTCATACAGAACTGGCCATCGAGATCGCACCTTCTCTGGCTCAGTTTTATAATGCCAATATTAACGTCGGAATTGTGTTTAGCCGCGGAGCGGATATTGAATCCAGGCAACTTAAAATTGATCAGGTTAAAACCCTGCTTGACGAAAATAACCTGTCGGCGGATATCAGGACAATAACGGATACCGATTTGGTGCACGGTATCGTGAAACTATCCGAGGGTGCGGATCTCATGGTAATGGGCGGTAAATCGGATGATTTCCTTGAATTGTTGTTTGGGAAATCCCTGGTTCGGGAAATTACCGGTCAGGTGGAGTGTCCGGTACTTTGGCTTAAAGAATACGAAGAAAGAACAACCTTTGTCAGATCACTTTTCAAAACTTCACATAAATAAAGCGGTCGGTTATGGAAAAAACGATTCAAGAACAGTTATTCAAGGTTATCGAAAGCATCTTTGCCTTCCTGCCGAATTTACTAACGGGTATTATTATCATTGTGTTGGGCTGGCTCGTTGGCTGGTTGATCAAACGCATCATTGTTCAGTTTCTTATTTTGTCAAGAATTGACCGGTTCATGAGAAAGTCACCCTTGGGCAGCGACTTTTCAAAGGCCGATGTGCGCTATGGAGTATCGAAATTTATCGGAAACATTGGTTTTATCATCGTGTTCTTCATTTTTATCGACAGTGCGTTACTGGCGTGGAAACTGGATTCACTGTCCAATGTAATAGGTAAAGGAATCCTATATATTCCAAGGATAATCCTCGCAGTAGTCATTTTTGGTATCGGTTGGCTATTGTCTTCGTGGGTTCAGATTTCGATTCTTAAATCGTTGTACCGGGAAAAAATAGCACGGGCATCTTTGATTTCTAAATTCGTAAAAAGCATCGTCTTGTTGTTTTTCTGTGCCATCGCCTTTGTCGAATTGAACATCGCCAGGGAAATCGTCATTATTGCCTTCACAACCATTATGGTAACCTTGTGTTTCATTGCGGTCGCTGTTACAATAATAGGGGGAAAGGAATTTGTCCAAAAAATAGAAGAATCTTTAAAAGATTAAACCACGTATACACCTTAACATCCGTTCGGGTTTGCGCGGGTTTATGCCATAACTCCCCTGTGTGGCCTGAGGGCATCCCTGACTTTTATCATCTCCTCTTCCGACACGGTCATACAAGCCATCCAATGACTGTCGTTCCCGAATTCGCAGTCGATTTCGTTCCGAGACAATTTTTCTCTTATGGCAAATTCCTGCAGGTGGATTGCGTGATGCTCTGCAATCTCTTTTGCATCGGGTCCGCGAAAATCCCAGATCAGTTTTATCCGTTGAGTCATTTAGACAAAGATAGCGTCTTAGGATTTACTCAACGTGACCGGAAGTAAATCGTGCAGGGCGAATGTTCCGGGTGTATTGACCAAGAGAGCCAGGTTCAGCCCTTCATCGACTCTTCCAGCTCTATGGCTTTCGGAAATAAAATGTTGTTTTCCAAATGAATGTGTTGGTGCAGGTCAGCCTCGAATTCCTGTAATTTGTGATACAAGGCCCTGAACGTGTTGCATGCATCCGCCGGTGGCATGTAATTCTTACTCAATTTTCGTAATTCCCTGAGTACCACACCGGCTCTGTCATGTTCCATTTGCATGACCTTTATCGGACTTTCAACGAAATCCCGGTCAACGCTCTGTCCGGATTGTTTCATTTGGAGCAACCGCTTTACGTAAGGAAATAGCACAACTTCCTCCTTTTGAAGATGTGACAATAATTCGTCGTTCAACCCGCGAAAATGATCTCGTATTTTAAGGACTTCAGTATAATGATGACCATGAACAGAGGCTACTTTTTCTGCGTATTCCGATATTACGGGCAAGGATTCGAGTACGTACTTGTGGTGAATATTCAGAATGTGATCTATCAGAAAATCCAGCGGCCAGCTGTTGTAGTCAAGTTGTCGATCCACCTCATGATCCATATTGTTGAGATCTTCGATTACCGCGCTCAACGATACATTGTTCTTTTTACATGCGTCTTCTACCGAGATGCCTCCACCGCAACAAAAATCGATTCCATGCTTCTTGAAAATGTGTGCGGTTTTAATGTTTTCGGAAACCAGTGCTCCTACTTTGGATGTTGCTAAATCACTCATGTCTATATATTAGGACACAAATGTCCGAAATAGAAATTAAAACAAAAATGATATTGATCATACCTTTTAATTAAAACCATAAAAGGTCTGATTTTTTAAATTGATGAACCATTGTGTCATCTGCAGAAGAACTGGGTCGGTTTAATACGTTAGCGGAAGGGTCTCATTGTATATAATGTCCGTTAAAATAACCCGATCAGGTTAGTCGAACCCCATCAATAGGGTATATGATTCTTCGCATGGATCATTAATTTCGCTACTTAGAATGATTCTAAATAAGAGAAATGAACCATCGCGTCATAAAAAAGATAACCAGATTGCCTCTTTTTCTGGTCTTACTGTCATTGGGTAGTTGCAATACCGAAATTATTCCTGCGAATGATCTTGCAAGGGAAAATCAAAAGATTGGCGTACTGATCGTGAATCACGGCTCCAGATCGGAAGTGTGGAGAAATGCGCTGTTGGATCTTGAAAGGAGCATCAAAGATTCAATGCTGGGAAACGAATTCATCGAAGAGAGCAAGACGGCATTTATGGAATATACCGAGCCGTCTATTGCCACTCGCCTCAAAGAGTTTGATGCGGAAGGCTTTACGGATGTCATTCTCATACCGGTATTTTTAAGTGTAAGCACTCATTCTTTTGACGATATTCCAACCATCATTGGCCGGAAAGAAGATCCAACCTCCCTGGAGACACTGAAACTTGAAAACATTGAAAGGTACAGTCCGAAAGCCAGGGTACACATAACCCCATTACTTGATTTTACCGAAATCATTGAGCAAAATATTCTCAGGAGAGTAAGGGATTTATCCGTAAATCCTGCCGGTGAAGGTCTGACGCTGATCGCATATGGGGATAACACGTACCTGCACGAGTGGAAAAGTCTTTTACATCAAGTCGGAGAATTTGTCGCAAAAAATACCGGGATAGAACGGCATTCACACGGCTGGTGCGGACATTTGGCGCATTACAGCCCGGATTCGACAAGTGCGGCCATCAACAGGGTTTTGAACCATAAAGAAACGGCCATTGTCATTCCCGTGCTGGTTGCGCATGACGAAATGTTTCAGATAAAAATCATCGGTGACGGGATCGCGAAAATCCCAAATTCCGATAAAAGAATTGTTTACAAACCCGATGCGATTCTTCCCGACCGCAATGTGGAAAAGTGGGTGCTGGATATCGCAAACGAATATGTGGATGTCGCACGTAATAAGCAATTTAGCCTTACCAATCGGTGAAAAAAAGTCTTACCAAGAAAATTCGAAAACTGAACATTGCCACCCATCGCGATCTGGGATATTTTTTCTCGTCACTTATTATAATTTACTGTCTCTCGGGCATAGCGCTCAACCACGTTGATGAATGGAATCCCGACTTTATCATCAACAAGACGGTCATTTCATTGGACAGAGTTTACGTCCAAAGAGAGATTGGACCGCAAATAATAAAAGAATTGGGAAATCTGGTAGGGAAGAATACCTATAAGGTTTACGACTTTCCCACACCGGACCAGGTTAAGATTTACTATGACAACGCATCCTTCCATGTTAATTTCAGAACGGGGACAGGAATTTACGAGAGCGTTGAACGGCGTCCCTTGTTTTACGAATCCAATTTATTTCATCGAAACAGCATAAAAGGGTGGAAGTGGGTTGCAGATATTTTTGCACTTCTGCTAATCGCAATTAACATTACAGGCCTTTTTATTCTCAAGGGAAAATACGGCCTGAAAAGAAGGGGAGTTTGGCTTATTTCCGCCGGAATTCTGCCTCCGCTCATAGCCATTCTTTTCACCCTGGCATGAACGAAAGCCGCTTGAATTCTCAATAAATACACACAGTATTTCAGTTTGTTTTTTCGTTGAAGTGTGGTCGACGGTATTGTTACCAAGGGATTTCATAAGTTTTCACAAAAGAAAAACGGCAAAAATCAAATTGCGCTTAAAGCTTACTTGAATTGTTATATTTGTTGGTTTTGCGAAATTCCTTTATGCTTAAATCCATTCGGTTAATTGTCGTCTTTACGCATGTCCTGACATTTTCGGTTGCCTCCTCCTTTAGCCAGAATGAAACTGCTTCAGAACCCGCCGGTTCACATTTGACGAAGTTCAGGCACTACATGGATGATCTTCAGGCCGCCCAAAAGGCGAACAACGACACTGCGTTGATTGAGTGCTATTCCAAAATATCGAGATTTTACAGTTTGAGCGGAATCAGCGAAAAAGCGAAATATTACAAACGAAAGCAGATTGCGCTGGTTCAAGCCAAGNNTTATCAGGGAATTTTGTTTTCGGGAAATGAGGATATTGATGCCAGGGAAATCTATCGCATCCTGAATTTTGCCATCCGAAGTAAAAATGACGTTCTGAAGGAGGAAGTACATTCCTTGTATCGGTCATATCTGATGGAAAACATTCACTTCCAGGAATTAAAGGACTTTTATCAAACAGACTATCCCGAAGAACTTGAGTTTGTCAAAAAGACAGACTATGTCAGTTACCTGAGGATAATGTCCAGTATTTTTGAAATAGATCAACAACCTGATTCTGCGGAAAAATGTTTCGAACGTGCTGAAACACTGATACTGAATCATCCCAACAAACATCTGATCGCTAAGTTTTATTACAGATACGGGCAGTTCTATGAACGGCAACGGGATTCTGCCAAAGCCATTGCCAAATACCTCATTTCGATGGATTATGCCAGGGAGGCTGGATTCATGCCGTTTATTTTGGAATCCTCGCTGCGATTGGA
>DNDT01000073.1 GCA_003487525.1 Flavobacteriales bacterium | reverse complement strand
CTTTGTTCATGGAGTAGATGACTAAGGATTCGTTTGACATGGGGTTCCAGATAATAGGGATTTGTTGTTCGAGTTGGACGGGGCGTATTGTATCAGAAGAAGGGGGATGAAATAACTATAGAACGGTGGTTGGAGTTTGAGAGTAGGCGTAAGTATACGGTAATATTAAAAATACCAATGTTTTAAGATTTCCGTATGCGAAAATAACGATAATTTAAGATATCCGCACTTGACATGCTCTTGAATAATGATAAATTATCTTTAATCCCTAAGTAAATCATTGATAAATAAACGGCTTGTGAGTAATAAATAATTTTGGCGGAATCTTCCAATTTATACTCATAAGCTGTTTTTGTTTTTGCGAGGCGATTATGTTAGGTTTCAATATCAATGGTGACAAGGATACTGCTGAATTGTTGGGTGAAATATTTTCTGCTAAACGCAGGAAACAAGGTGAAATCAAGCGAAACCTTGAAATTGCCCAAAAACAGTCAGAGATTCAGCACATTAATGCTCAAACGCGTTCTGATGTTGCAAAGACTCGGCGTGACATTGCAGCTATTGACCTAGATAATGCAAATGCTGAACTCATTAGAGCGCAAGCTATGAAAACGCGGGAGGAAGCTTTAAAGTTGAGACTTGAAAACATCGAGTTTTTCTTTGAGTTGGCAAAAAGAGAAAATATAGTGTTTAGCCCAAATCTAAAATTAGAAATGATCGTGAATGTTTTGCTTGAGAAAGAATAAAAATAGATGTTGTTGCAAAACATCACAGGGATAAACCACCCGTGTTATTTTTTGTATTGTCCGTTCGGAACTAACTGAGAATGTACAAAATAGGAAATTCATCTTACGTGGTGTAGAGTGCCAAGTTTGTTGTTATATATTTCCCCTTTTACGTTTTCTAAAATACCTTATCCATATTGTTGAAATACATTATAGCAAGAATATCAATCAGAAACTACTTGCTAGTATTCTGCAGGGCGAGGAGTTCCCCCTCGCCCTGCTGTTAATGTTTCAAATACCTGGCAATCTTGTGTTACATATACCTGCCCATTTGAATGCGGGACCACCCAAAGCGGTCGTGTACTGTCAAAACTTTCACGACATGGTTGCCAGGCGAGGAAAGGTTTGCGCCAACCATATAGTTTGGGAAATGTGGTTTGAACTGCTCCAAGTACAGAATCTTCTGTTGCAAGAAACATGCTGCTGGAATTTTGGATAACAGATAATGTTTCTAAAGATAAATTCTGTGCTTCAAGTTGAATAATCCCACACAATCCAATATTGTCGTAGATGGGAACCAAAAAATAGTTGCTTAGGCGATCTAGACGTTTTACCAAAGCTGGCTGACCTGTTTTAAGGCTCTCTTTGGGGGATAGGGTAGGTTTCTGTAATCGAAAGATATCAAGCGCAACTCTTGACACTTTGTTCTGGGATGGGTACTTGGTCATTTAGCGTTTAGATTCCTCTGCCATTCACAGTAAGTTGAGAGTAGATGGGACCATCAATACGTTGATAGAAAGTAAATGGTCCTGCAGTGATCTGCCAAAATGGAAGGTGAGGCGAATAAGACTCACGACATGGTTTCCAAACAAGGGTTTTATCGATTTGAAACTTGCCCTTAAGCAGGCGGAAAAGCCCAGCATCCTTCTGTGGCAGTTCTATGCGAAGACCATTGAGTCGATTGACTACTCGATTAACACTGGTTATATATGGCTTTGAGCTCCGCTTTAGGGTGAAAACGCTCTCAAGGTTTCCGTACCTTGCGTCTACTTGGGCATAGCCTATTACATTCGACTCGCTAACTGAAGGTACAAGGTAGAAATATCTGCCTTCCGCATCCAGCCTCCGAACTAGGAGAGGTTTGGTAAATTTACCCCTAATCATACGAGCCATATTCTTATTTTTCAGTAGAAGATACCGCCTCAGTTCTTGATTGAGTACGCCGCTTATTCTTCTCGCGTCGACAAGGCTACGACCATCAAAATAACGAGTAGGTTCGATTTGACGTGGAATTCCGATCTTTGGTTCTGATGGATCGCAAACGCTGAGATACTGTAAGGAACCATCAGCACTATCGTAATCACAACCAGTGAAGTAAGTGTTTTGCCAGGTTGCATAACTGATCCATTGATTTTCGATGCCATGGCTTTGACCTGAGCCGCAAATGTCGCCTGCTGTGTGAGGTTCATTGTCTTCATAAACTGGATTGTTTACCCAGAATCCGTCTATAGTATAGGCTCCAGTTGCAGGATTTACATTAGTTTGTACGCCGCAAACAACAATCCAGTGCATACAACCATAGACAAGAACAATGGGCGAAACTCCATATTGCAACAATGTGTAAACAAGTTTTTGAGAACCTTCGGGCTCACTTGGCTTTCTGTAGACAACAAATGTGTTGTGAAACGAACTAGGCTTTCGATTAACCATTGTGAATTTCACGCCTTCAGGGTCAGAAGCCCATCCCGCCTGAACATTATGGTTGTGATTGGAGTTATACAGGTCATCCTGATCCAAATCAGAATAAGGGACACCAATCTCAGCGAGTACCATCATTGCACAAGCCGCACCGCAATAATAGCTCGTATCTTGCGTGTGATATTTTGCGCCTGTGTTCTTGATCCAAGACATTTTATACCTCCTTTATAGGTTATAACTGTGGATACATTCAAACAATTAAACGAAATACATTTTTATTTGACATTTTTATGAATTTGCGTTCTTTACATAGTTTAATCCTTTCCCATTTGCCTTCACAAAATAGTCAAATGCTTGAGTTGAAGGTCCTCATTATTTACAGGAAATCATTGACACAATACAAATACCGATATTCTGCAATGATAAACATTCCCGACAGCATTATCCTGTTAATAACTACATAGAGCGAAACCACATATATAACGGATGGTTTCGCTCTTATATTTTCAAGACCTCAATCGAATTGCTTTGCTAGAGTCTTGGAATTAAGTCCCGTTCTTGCCAGATGATATTTATCTATGAGTTAGTGTAGCATTTTTCGATTGTGAAATCAAGTACTTTTGTAAGAGGTTTGAAAATTGATATGAAAGTCCGAATGGGGGAGGGGCGTTTGTAGTTTTGCCATAGATATGGTGAATTCGCCAGTAGAATAATATAGATCTAACGCCTACATGCACAAATTCGTTGCCCACCAGGCACATCTGCAGTAGTTGGTAGTTCATCCCAATATCCTAAGTAATTACCGCTCGAACTTCGAATAACAAAACACCCTCTTCCACTTTGTGCCGTTTCATAAAAATCGTCCAATGTAATATTCAACGAAGTGATAACTCTCCAACATTTAACTGAAGAGCCGCTTGACCCTGCATAAGTTCTTGTAGCCGAATCATATCCTCCGTGAGAAGCGCATACATCATTACACGATAAACCTTCCCTGCCTAGATACCAACAATATCCATCAACTATTGTTCCATCACAGACGGGTGCTGGCGCGTTTGGTATTGCCGTTGGCTGTTTCGCATCAGGGGGAAATATTTTTACAGATGAAATTCTGTCCCCCCAACCTTCGTTGTGAATACTCGAGTCAGATATTCGAAATTGTGTTGATGCACCTTCGAAATATGCATGTTCAAATACTTCTATCACCCATCCAGAAGGGACCCAAACAGAAGAAATCACATCGTTAAAACCTTTCGTTTCGAGGTTAGGTAGGTTAGCTCGTAGTGGTAATGGGCCTCCCCCGTAATCTGAATCTGTATACAAAACGGGATAAGCGAATTTGTCCGTATAATGCTTAAAATATACATCATCGCTACTCCTTACATCATTTTCGAGCATCAGAATATGCAATTTACCTGTTATCCCAGGTACGTTCGCATCATCCAAATCCCATATCGTCATCCCCTCGGCTTCCTGTGCCTCCAAACCAGGGTGAAACTCATAATTAAATGGTCCCGAGCCATTCTTAGAGCGTTCGATTTCGTACCCAGTCTGTAGATCGAACGCTCTAAGAATG
>DNDT01000228.1 GCA_003487525.1 Flavobacteriales bacterium | reverse complement strand
AATATGGTCAATCGTTCCAGCTCCTTCTTATTGTCTAAAAACCAATCGGTTACCTCATCCTGGACCTGTGCGATAGCCTCATCGGCATTCAGCTTTTGATCCTTCTCCACCTTACTCCTTTTCAATTCGTGTATGGTCTTGTAAATGGTCGAAAGCTTTTCAAGTATGACGCGATCAATGGTGTAGCGAAATGAAAAAAAAGCAATGATAAAAACCCCGATGAAAAACAACGCGGTATTGATATAATTAAACGGAGGTTCCCGATCGATCGAAAAGAAAAAGACCACGGATGTCAATGTCGAAATGACAAAGGAAATTCTTAAGGTGATTGCCTGAAGGCTAGTCGTTGCCATGAATGTATATTAGTGGTCAACGTATTTGTACCCCACGCCTTTGATTGTTTTGAAGTAGCTTTTACCAAGTTTTTTCCTGATTTTTTGCATGTGTACGTCAATGGTGCGATTTCCGACAACCACATCTTCGCCCCATATTTTATCCAGTATGCTGTCCCGGCCAAATACGTTTCCGGGTTTGGATATTAACAATGCCGCCAACTCAAATTCTTTTTTTGGCAGAGATATTTCCTTTCCATTTTTATGCACCAGGTATTTTTCCCAGTCTACCGAAAAAGGTCCATCCGACTTGGCGCCGGACATTTTTTTGGAATTGCGCCTGAGCAATGCGTTGATTTTAGAGACGAAAACTTTTGGCCGAATGGGTTTGGTTATGTAGTCATCCGCGCCTGCCTCGAAGCCCGCAATCTGAGAATAATCTTCTCCCCGAGCCGTTAGAAACAGGATTATTGTTTCCTCGGCATTTGCCATTTCCCGAATTTTCTGACAAGTCTCGATGCCATCCATATGAGGCATCATCACGTCCAGAATAATCAGGTCGAACTGCTCATTTTCGACCTCTTTCAGCGCTTGTTTTCCGCTTGAGGCGGTGGTTGTTTTAAAATCCTCTTTCTCCAGGTTGTAATGAAGGAATTCTAAAATATCCTCATCGTCATCTACAAGTAAAATTTTAGGAGATTTCATTGTCCTGGCTTTGCTTGGCTAAGTTAGCAATTACATTAAATTTACAGACTTTTGCACCCCACTCTGTAATTCTATGAACAGGATACTTTATTTTACATGTCTAATATCCTTTGTAATTTTTTCTTGTCAAAATAAAAAGAAAGAACCTATGAAATCCCAAATTCTCGCGAATGACGTACACTCTTATTCACAGCCTAATGTGGCAAGAGTTGTCCATCTGGACCTTAAACTAACTGTCGATTTTGAAGAGAAAGTTCTGTCGGGTACAGCGAGGTATACGATTGACCTGGCCGAAAACGCGACTCAAATAATATTTGACACGTATGATCTGAACATTTCCAGCGTATTTGTGAACGAAAGTGAAGAGGCCAAATTTGAATTGGGGACAAAAGACCGTATTCTGGGGCAGGCACTGACTGTCTTCCTGCCTGAGGGGGCCCATACAGTGAGTATTTCTTATTCGTCCGTACCAAGCGCAAAAGCTGTGCAGTGGTTGGACCCTGAACAGACCGCACAAAAGGACAAGGCGTTTTTATTCACGCAGTCCCAGGCCATACTCGCAAGGTCATGGATCCCCTGTCAGGACAGCCCGGGCATTCGCTTCACCTATCGTGCGGAAATAACGGTTCCGAAAGGCTATCTTGCCTTGATGAGTGCCGAGAATCCAATAGAAATGAATGAAAAAGGGGTGTATAACTTCAACATGCCGCAACCGATTCCAAGTTATTTAATGGCACTGACCGTTGGGGATATTGCGTTTAAACCAATCGGAAAAAGATGTGGCGTTTACGCCGAACCCATCATGTTGGATCGCTGCTTCAATGAATTCAGCGAGATGGAAGAGATGCTTTTATCGGCTGAAGAGATTTACGGAGCCTATGCCTGGGGCAGATATGATGTTATTGTATTACCCCCGAGCTTTCCTTTTGGAGGAATGGAAAATCCGAGACTCACCTTTGCGACGCCGACCATCATTGCGGGAGACAAATCGCTCACTTCGCTTGTGGCACACGAACTTGCCCATTCCTGGTCCGGAAATCTAGTCACCAATGCAACGTGGAATGATTTTTGGCTCAACGAAGGATTTACGGTTTATTTTGAACAGCGAATTATGGAAGCGGTATACGGCAGGGATTATTCCGAAATGCTCGCCCTCTTGAGCTACCAGGGACTATTGGAAGAACTGGAAGAGATAAAGGCAAAAAACCCGAAGGATACCAGGTTAAAACTAGAGCTGGATGGTCGTGATCCGGATGACGGAATGTCTGCCATCGCCTACGATAAGGGGTACTTGTTTTTGAGAAAAATAGAGGAGACCATTGGCAGGGAAAAATTTGACACCTTCCTTCGAAATTACTTTGCGGAGAATGCCTTTCAGGTAATGGACACCGAAAGATTTCTCGAATTGCTGAGGTCAAAGCTGGAGAAAGATCAACTGGCGGAAATTCAAATCGATAAGTGGGTGTATGGCGAGGGGCTACCGGACAATCATCCGGTTATCAATTCGGAAAAATTTGTCAACGTGGACAAGGCAATGAAATCATGGATAGAATCCGGTGATATCAACAGACTGGATTCCGGTAGCTGGAGCACCCATGAATGGTTGCATTTTATCAATAATTTACCGGAGGGCATAAACAATCAGGAACTCGCGAAGTTAGACGATAAATTTAATTTTACCCATTCAGGTAATACAGAAGTATTGGCTGCCTGGTTCCAGGTCACAATAAAAGCAGGGTATGCCGAAGCGCATAAATCAATGGAGGATTTTTTGGTTAATGTCGGTAGGAGAAAGTTTTTGACACCGACTTACAAAGCACTTATCGAGAGGGATCCGAGCAAGGAGGTTGCCAGAAACATCTACAAAAAAGCGCGGCCGAATTATCATTCGGTATCGACCGGAACCATTGACGAACTTCTTGACTGGAAAGGATAAAAAAAGAACATCTTGGCAAAAATAGCAAAGACATTTTTTTGCAAGAACTGCGGTGCCGAATCGGCAAAGTGGATGGGTAAATGTTCCTCATGCGGTGGCTGGAATACCTATGTCGAAGAAATTGTAAGCAAGAAAAAAGGCAACACCTCCCTGAGTAATTTTTCGACTGAATCCACACCAATCGAGATTAACCAAATTGAAGCCGGAAAAGAAGAGCGGTTAATCCTTCCGGACGAAGAATTAAACCGTGTTTTGGGAGGTGGACTGGTTAAGGGAAGTTTGGTTTTATTGGGAGGAGAACCCGGAATCGGAAAGTCTACCTTGCTCTTGCAGGTCGCACTGGGAATAAAAGGAAAACGAACCCTTTATATTTCGGGAGAGGAAAGCAATCAGCAGATCAGAATGAGGGGCAACCGAATTCAGAGCAAGGAAAATGAATGCCTGATTTATACCGAAACGTCCATTCAGAAAATAATTCCTCAAATAGAGGTCGTAAATCCCGACCTGATCATTGTTGATTCGGTTCAGACCCTTGTCAATGAATTGGTCGACAATGCTGCGGGCAGCGTTACACAAATAAGGGAGTCCACGGGCGAGCTACTGAAAGTTTCGAAAGCAACAGGTATTCCGATATTTCTTGTCGGGCACATCACCAAAGATGGTACGATTGCGGGACCGAAATTGCTGGAACACATGGTTGATGTCGTTCTTCAGTTCGAGGGTGATCGCAACCATGTTTTTCGAATTGTGCGTGCGCAAAAAAACCGATACGGATCGACCAATGAAATTGGTATTTACAAGATGAATGCCTCCGGGCTTGAAGCTGTGGAGAATCCCTCTGAGGTGTTGATTTCGGACCTTGACGAGAGCTTAAGCGGTATTTCCATCGCAAGTACAATGGAGGGCTATCGCCCTTTACTGATAGAAGTTCAGGCACTGGTAAGTACGGCTGTTTACGGAACGCCGCAGCGGTCTTCAACCGGTTTCGATTCTCGCAGACTCAATATGTTGCTGGCCGTACTCGAAAAGCGCTGTGGGTTTCAACTGAGTCAGAAAGATGTCTTCCTCAATATCGCGGGCGGAATCAAGGTAGATGATCCGGCCATTGATTTGGCTGTTGTTTGTTCAATTCTGTCGTCCTCGGCGGATATATCCCTTGGAAAAGGCATGTGTTTTGCCGCCGAAATTGGACTCTCGGGAGAAATCCGGCCGGTTTCGAGAATAGATCAGCGAATTGACGAAGCCGCTAAAATGGGCTTTGAACGGATTTTTATTTCAAAATACAATAAGGGGAACTTCGATAAGGTAAAAATCGAGGTGGTTAAGGTCAGTAAGATAGACGAAGTTTTTCGACAGCTCTTTGCCTGAGAGGGATGATCAGGGTTCCAAACATAGTGAAACGTTATTATTCGGATTTGATATGGAAAATCAATACCGATAGACCTGAACTATTTCTGACCTTTGACGACGGACCGACTCCCGGAGTAACCGAATGGGTATTGGACACTCTTGCTGCTCATAAGGCAAAAGCCACCTTTTTTTGCATTGGAAAAAACATCGTCAAACACCCTGATATCTATCAGAGGATTTTGGATGAAGGACACAGTGTTGGCAATCACACGTTTGATCACAAAAAAGGATGGATAACCGGTAATTTTGGTTATTTGCGAAGCGTGTCCAGGTGCGGTAAATATGTAAAGTCAGACTTGTTCAGGCCTCCGTATGGACGGATTAAAAAGGCTCAGATAAATGCGTTAAAGGGGAAATTCCGAATTGTAATGTGGGATGTTCTCAGCGAGGATTACAAAGAATCCATCGACGCGGAAACATGCCTGAACATCGTACTTTCACAATCTCAAAACGGGTCCATTATCGTATTTCATGACAGCCTTAAAGCCGGAGACTGCGTCATGAAAGTACTGCCCTCGGTGCTGAATCATTTCGAACAAAAAGGTTTTCGGTTTTTGAATATTACCTAGGCAGCAGATTGAATATTAAGAAATTGAGTGTAATATTGTATTGAAAAACTCTTTTTTAAGAGTATTTTAAGATATTAAGAGTTAAGTTTAGGCAACCTTTTTAAGTTATTGACGTCTAGACTGCAACTTGATTCCATATAATTTTATTAGAAATGAAGAAAATCCTTGTAATAATTGCCGTCCTACTCTCGCTATCTGTACCGAAAGCGAATGCCTCCCACTTCCTTGGAGGAGAAATAACCTGGGAATGTATAACCAGTGGGATTAACACAGGTAAATTGGTTTTTACGTTTAAACTCTACTGCGCCTGTTATTCGGGAGCGGCCTCATGTCCTACTTCATCGGTGAGCATTGTCAATCCGCTTTACGGATTGTACGGAGGAGTCTCTACCATTGTATGTAACAATATATTGCCTGGAAATCAGGGCACCGACTTATCACCGACATGTTACAATCCCACTCAGCAATTATCTTGTGGATTGAGCATTGGCGCTGGTGGTAACCAGGCCATGAAGGAATATGTGTTTGTCTCTGCACCGGTGCAAATCAATGGAATACCGGCAGTCTCAGGTAGTGTATTTGACTGGTCTTCTTGCTGCCGTCCAACGACCTTAAACCTTGTTGGTCAGGGAAGTTACTGGATTCGTGCGGTTATGTTTCCGTATACAGATCCTTCAACCAGTACCGTGTTGTCCAATGGATCAACAACCGGAGGACCGACATGTTACGATTCTTCACCAAAATTCGCCGAAAGACCGGCTACCGTTATTTGTTCAGGTTATCCGTTTACTTACAATCACAATGCGATTGACAGTGATCTTGACTCTCTAAAATACGAGTGGACCCTGCCCATGCAGAGCGCCACCAATCCTGTTTTATGGCAAGCGGGATACAACACGATGAGCCAGTTACCGGGAACCTTTCACAGTAGTTTAAACGTACCTGCGACCATGAGTCCGACTACCGGTGAGATTTCCTTTACGACCATCGTAAC
>DNDT01000417.1 GCA_003487525.1 Flavobacteriales bacterium | reverse complement strand
TGTATCCGGGCATAAAAAAAAGGTTTTGCGAATAACTCCGCAAAACCTTAAGAAAAATTGGTCGGGACGAGAGGATTTGAACCTCCGACCCCTTGAACCCCATCCCAAAAAATGCCGAAAGCAGAGCCTCCCAGAACACCCCAGAACGCTGCATAAGCACTTGACTTTCCGTACAAAATTTTGTTAAATGACAATCAGCACTGCCCGATGCATTTCATTGTTATTCACGCAATTTTGTGACCCAATTCGTGACCCAATTTTTTGGGGTTTCAGGACGGAAAAACATATGCTTACCGAATTACAGTTGCAGCGTTTTACGCCAAGATCCAGCAAGAGAATCGAACTTTGGGACAAAAATGGCCTCGGAATTCGTATCGGCAAGAAGAAAAAATGGTTCCTCAAATACAACTTTGAGGGGGTAGCCAAGCGCATAACTCTTGGCGAGTACCCCGCCATCTCCCTTGTCGAAGCACGTCAAAAAGCATCGGAAGCTATCCTTGAAATGCAGCGAGGAGTAGATCCTGGCGCAGCCAAACAAGAAGCCAGAAATGCCTATAAGGCTGCTCCCACTTTCATCGATATTATCCAGGAGCTATGGGAAAGAGAACTACAGCACAAAAGAAGCGGCAAAGGCACTCGCGGACTTCTGGAACGAGACGTCGTTCCCGCCTGGGGCAAACGTAAAGTGGCCGAAGTCAAACGACGCGATATCGTTCTTCTGCTCGACAAGATCGCCGAGCGAGCTCCCATCACCAGAAATCGAGTTCACGGAGCATTATCACGTTTATTCAACTTTGCTGCCGAGCGCGGCATAATCGATGACTCACCTTGCACCCGTATCAGAAAACTGCCCGAAAAGGGACGAAGCCGAGTCTTGAACAACGAAGAGATCAAATTGTTCTGGGATGCTCTCGACCTGGACAATATCGAAATAGACATCTATCGACTAAGCAAGCTGGCCTTAAAGCTGATCCTTCTTACCGGACAACGTCCCGGGGAAGTTACCGGAATGCGGTGGGAGGAGATTGACGAAGACAATATCTGGAATATCCCTGCAGAGCGAATGAAAGGACAGGAACCCCACACGGTTCCGCTAACTGGACTGGCTATGGACATTATCGAACAGGCTCGCCAATACTCAAGCGACAGCCCGTTTGTATTCCGCTCTTCCTATAAAGAGGACACCCCAATGACCGCCCATGCCCTCTCACGAGCTGTTACCAGGCATTGGCAGGAAATGGGTTTTGAGGAAAAGTTTACCCCACACGACCTACGCCGAACGCTACGCACCAGACTCGCAGAAATCTGCGTGGACGACATCATTGGTGAGCGAGTTTTAGGGCATAAGCTTCAGGGGATCATGGCGGTATACAATCGCCACAGCTATGACAACGAGAAAAGACAGGCGCTTGGGAAATGGGATCTTAGGTTACGGCAGATTGTCGGTATTGAATCGGAAGGCCAGACTGCGAAGATCATTCTCTTTCAACGGGCGAACTGATACGAACCACCCTGCCAAGATGAGATGTGCCATGTGAATACCATCTCTGCACACACTGCTCCAAGACCGAATGTCAGGGAAATACCAAACTTGCACACTGTACCAA
This sequence comes from Flavobacteriales bacterium, assembly GCA_003487525.1. Lineage (GTDB taxonomy): Bacteria > Bacteroidota > Bacteroidia > Flavobacteriales_E > Vicingaceae > UBA11591. The sequence goes on along the minus strand of DNDT01000417.1, from coordinate 4,037 downwards.
TAGTTCCTATGCAACAGGAATTGTTACAATGTAAAAATCCTTGATTGGATCAATATATTCATCTCGGTAGTCTCCTCTAATTTCCTTGGCACAGTCCTCAGACAAATCATGAATATCGTCAGATAAATAATTTTCAAAAAAGATACCATTAGTCAATGATTTTAATAAATCTCCGATATTGTCTTTCCCAATTACACAACACAACATTATACATTTATATATATTTTTATTTTTCCGGCTACTGACCAATGATTTCTTGTCAAGATTTGAAAGTTTTTTTATATCTTTTTTAATAGCATCCACGGCAGGTGAGTTTTTAAAGTTACCATCACTTAGCCAACAAATTTTAATCTCAACAATCATTACAAAATTATCTTCCTCATAATATACATCAGCTTTTCGCCCTTCATCTTTCTCCTTGAAAACCATACCTTCAACAGACACAACAGCTTTATTAGCTTTGACTATAGCTGACCATTCTTCCCATGAATGACCATCATCTGACTCCTTATTCAGGTAATCACTGCTTACTATCTTAGCACCACGCTGATTAATCAAAGCTAGTATAATTTCACCCTGGAACCATTTCTCAAGGTTCGACCCAAGTGCCATAACATTAAACACATCTTGCTGTTTTTCTCTAAAGTGAGCCAAAATCTGATCATGGATGTCTTTTAAAGTTGCATTCATAATAAGCCTTTTGTGGACTACTGTGTTTTGTTACGACGACTGCTTCAGCAGCTACTCAAGATTTTATCCGTAAGCATGCAAACAGTATTATCTTCGTCATCCAACAATGGTAAAAGATGATTTTTAACTGATTTACCAGCTACTATCCCAAGTGCCTTCACTGCATTCGCTCTGACTGACCTACTTTTGTCTTTTAAAACCTTAACCAAAACAGGAATAGCTTTTTCTGACTTGATCCTACCAAGTGAGAGAGCAGCATATGATCGAAGATAAGGCCAATCGACATCTAAACCATAATCAAGCAATAAATTAATCAAGGCCGGAATGGATTCACCACTACCAATTCGCCCAAGGGCAATAGTAGCTTTTTCAATGCAGCATGGATCTCTTTTTACTATTGAGGATACCAAAAACTTAACGGCTCGCTCATCACCTATAAGACCTAGATTCCAAGCGGCAAGCTCTTTTAGCTCACAATCTTTTCCCTGCAATAATTCAATATATAAATCCAAATCTGCTCTCAGTATTTGGGTAAATTGCCTTCTCATAAATCACCTCGCTGAAAGATTTAAACAATAGATGAGTTGGGCCTCACCCTTTCCGTAATAACCGTTCAATGTGGCTTCTTCGCCGAACCCCATACTTTCATACAAACTCCGGGCAGGAAGATATAACTCGTCGGTAGATGTATCCAGATATAACTTTCTTGCCTTAGCATCTCGAAGCTTATCAATAACATAACCCAAAAGATCCCGACCATGCCCAGCACCAACCTCTTCCCTTTGAACATAAAACCATCCCAACCAGAAAACACCTGGCGTCCCGTAAGTGTCCGGCACGTAACCAATAACTCCAACGATCTTGCCACTAACGATTTTGACAAAAACCTTATCGTGAGACTCTCTGCGTTTATCATTGAAATAGTGATCAAAATACTTTCGAGCAAACTCCTTGTCCCAGTCATGCGGCGCCCAACTCTCAAAAAGAGTAATTATTTCTTCAAAATCACCAGTTTTTGCTGACCTGATCGCAGTTTCACCTGACATGATATCTCCATTATTAACGTTATCTTTTTTAGGGCGAGAATCGCTAACAACCACAGCGTCTCACCATGGAGGCACATCTCCCCTGCATTTTTATACTAACAGGGCACCTAGGACAAATAATGTCCCAGCTGGTGGTTTTGATAAAAAAATTTACAACGAAAAATAAATACGAAAAAAAGAAACCGACCCGAACGAGCCGACTTTGAAAACTCCAAGAAGAGAACATCATACCGTCCTCCTCCAGAGGGCTTACCGAAACGAACTACCCTACCAATCTAATCCTTGCTGAATTCAAACAATTCGCCAATCGTGCAGCCAAAATAAGTGCAGAGCGCATCGCTAACTTCCAGATCGATACGTGATGCCGTTTCTTGGTATAGGCGGGTAATAGTCCCTCTATTAACGCCTGTATCTCTTGCCACATCAGCAATTTTCAACTTCCGCTCACCCATTAATCGGGAAAGATGACACTTAACCATAAGAACTCCTCGAGAACAAAATAACCTCCCACAGATCAAAAAGACTTGCGAAAGGTTAACTTGCGGGTTATTTTAATCCACAGGAGATCAAATTAGACCTTTTAAAAGACTTTTCGACCTCCTAAAACAGATATTTTAACAAGGGAGAGTCTACATGTCACAAACTATTTCAAGCACTAAACCACTATCTATAGAAAAAGGCAGTGTCGGTGAAGAGAGACTCACCACATGGTTTCAACGAAATCGATTAGGATTTATCCCTGTCAGCCAATCGCCTTTAACCTTTCCCTCAATCTTCACCGGCAGAATTAAGCGGCCTGATTTTCTCGTAATACTGGAATCGATGGGAATGCTTGCCGTGGATGCCAAGAATTATGCATGCTCGAACGAGTGTTTCACCCTCAACTTAGAGGAGTTGCGCCGCGCTCTGGCTTTTGAGTGGTATACACGATTGCCGTTTTGGTTTGCCTATCTTCAGGAAGAAGAACAGGGAGAAGTGTGGTACTGGATCAGCGCCATGCGGGCGTTGAACAGTGGAGAAGTAAGGGTGAATGGCCGAACCGGGGATCAGTTTGGGGTCATTCCCAAAAGGCTGTTTGTTCAAATAGAGAAAATAGGCGACTTAGGGCATTTGATCAATCAAACCCAAAGACTACACAATATTACCTTAACTCCAAACCTAATTCACCAACCGTAGCCCCGGCAGCCTCAATCCCCCCCCTGTCTCCCTTTTGACAATACGACAACCTACAGTCTGCCTTACTGCGCTGCATTACAAATGAATAACCGTGTCAACTGTTGTACTAGTTTTTCATTATTTTTCGTCTCACATTCCCAAATAATTTCTACCTGCCAGCCGAGCTCTTTAAGTTGCAGGGACACCTTTCTATCACGCTCCATGTTCTGACGAATTTTATCCTGCCAGAAATTAACTCTGCTCTTTGGTTTATAGGCATAACGACATCCAGCATGACGGTGCCAGAAGCATCCATGAACAAAGATAACGGTATTATATTTAGGTAGAACAATATCCGGTGTACCTGGAAGATTTTTTCGGTGTAGTCGAAAACGATACCCGAGTCGGTGTAACATTTTACGGACAATCATTTCTGGTTTTGTATCGCGTCCTTTAATCAAAGACATGTTCCACGATCTCTTTTCTTTCGACAGGCGGTCCATTTTCTAAACTCAGATCGACTTCAGTATCTTCTCAACAACAGAAGCAATTTCTCTGGCGAGCAGGGGGGGGACAGCATTTCCTACCTGCGCATATTGCTCAGTACGATTACCTTCAAAAAAATAATTATCAGGAAATGTCTGTAGCCGAGCCGCCTCACGAACAGTCAAACTCCGACACTGAGCTGGATCATAGTGAATATAGTAATGACCATCTTTGGAGATATGACTGGTTATCGTGGTAGACGGCTGCATTGCCAACTGAACCTTAAAACGGTCGTTGAAATGGCCGCTTCTTACATTTTTATGCTTTGGCAAAAGCCGTGTTGGAAATTCCAGGATTTTGGGTGACCGCCCATAATATTCAGCAAAGCAGGAAGCAAAAAGATATCGATGCAGGTCACTGTTCATGTGAGCTCTCGATGAGTGGTTGCAGATGCCGCCAATGCGATCATCCAAATACCACCATGCCAGATCATCGCAGACGCTGACTTTCCCTTTAACAAACTCGGAGCCCCTGCCCAAGTCAAGTGCTTCCAACTCAGCCATAGCAGCCACTATATGCTCCTGAAGTTCCTGAATTTTTCTGGCCCGGAGTCCATGACAAAACCAATGACTATCCAAACTGTCGCATATTATTTTTACC
>DNDT01000434.1 GCA_003487525.1 Flavobacteriales bacterium | reverse complement strand
CCGAAATAAGAATCAGCGTTTCGTAATTCGGAAAGGATGTTCCGAGTTCGTATCCGCTCAGCGAGGTACGCGGCATGTGCAGCAAGCTGGACAGATCCGCCTGTGACCTGCCGCGCCTTCTTCTGAGCAGTTGAATATTTTTTGAAAAAAACATTTGACGATATATTTAGCAATAGTTTGACGGTAATTTCGTCTAAGATAGTTAAAATGAGGGAAAGGGTATGGGGGAACGGGTATTTTTTGTGGGGAAGTGGTTAAAGGGTAGATTCTGTTCTCTGATTCGTATTTGCTATTTTCGGGTATGAAATTATATAGGACAGTTATCGTCATATTCAGTTTGTCCGTTCTTTTTGCGTGTCAGCCAATGATACGCTCTATTGTCGGGATGAACTCCCCCAAAGATTTAAGCGACGACGATATTCTCAGGTATGCGAATAAATATGGGATTTCGCAATCGGAACTTTGGAAAATAGATACTACAAAATACCTTCCATTTTTACGTTCAATTGAAGACTCGGCAAATAAAAAAGACTGGCTTCAACCCTTGCAGGTAAAAGCATTTGATTCGACAGGGAAAAAGTACGTTCACTTCGTTAATTGCTATATGGGAGGGTTTCCTAAAATCAAATGGAACAGATTCGGAACCTTTGACTCATTTCCTCTTAATCAAGGAGGATGTAGGCAACCGAATATACAAGTGACGTTTGAGGAAGAAATGGACTATTTAGTTGCAATTCCTTCAACGGTAACAAAAATGAAGTTCACCGGATTTCAAGATGAGATCATTCTGGTTTACTGGAGCCGGATGATGAACAGGCGTTCTAAAGAGCTGATATCGTATGTCGAAGACTACCGAAGCAGAAATTCAGATAAAGACATATCGGTGATGTATATCAATGATGATAATTTGTATGATACGGCCGACCTCAAATAAATGTGAATCTAACGGTATTTGGTTTTTTTCTCCTATTCCGCAGCAATTAAACTCTTAACCACTTAACCGCTTTATCTACAACGAGTTATCGTTGTAAGCCAAAAGTGGAATCGTCGTGTGGTAGTTGATGCGTTTCACCATGTCTATGTGAAACAATTTGTAGAATACACCTCTTTCCTGTTCACGCATAACGATCAAATTGGCTGCGTCTTTTTTTATCACATCCAGAATGGCACCGTGTGTGGTTTGATAAGTGACGGATTCTTTTTTCAACTTTGCATAATGAACTTCCTTGTTCAGCATTCTTGAAAATTCATTTGCCTCCTCCTGATTATCCATGCTATCTTCCGGAAATACATGGAAAACCACAACTTCAGCGNNCTTTTCTTCTAGGTCACTGGCGTACACTATTTTCTTTATTCCCTCGAATTTTGCGTCAGGTGGAATGGAAAGCACCGGGCACTTGGCCTGGCGCATCACATCAACCGTGGTGCTGCCAAAAAGTATTTCTTCCAGCCTGCTTTCGCCGTGGGTTCCCATGACAACAAGGTCAATATCGTTGTGGTCTATGTGATCGCAAATGCAATAAACAGGATCACCGCTCACCACCGTTGCCTTTAGGGGTATTCCCCTGGTATATTCTTCAGGCAGGCTCTGAATAAGTGCGGATAATTTTTCCTGATGGGTCTTGATTCCGGTTTCCGTCACCGTTTCATTCACTACACCCGGACCTCCGTCAATTCCAATTGCCGGTACAGTTACGAATGAATTTAAAAATTCAACTTCTGCGTTGAAGAGTTGAGCGAGTTTTAAGCTGTACAGAATTGCTGCCTCACCATTTTTTGAAAAATCCGTTGCCACCAGAATATTATTCATCATTACAGTTTTTGAGACCTTACGAAGATCAACCAATTCAAGTGAAAATACATTGATTTAACACACATTAAATATAGACTTTCATCAGAATTTTTCCAATAATAAGCAACCAGTGCTACCTTGTATCGTCTTTGAAATAAACAACATGACCCGTTACCTTTTTATTTCGTTGGATCGACAAAGGCAGTTAATGATGCTCAGATCAGAGGGAATGATTTTACACCACAGAATCAGAGGGAAATGTATTATTAAACTTTATAAAATTAAAAACTTCTACATCGAAGTCTGGTATGATTCAATAGGCTACGAAATTCAAAATCTGGTAACCTTCAAAGACAGATCCTTGCTAAACTATAAATTCAACCTGAAAAAGGCATAGCTATTTCTCCAGGGCCTGAACCGAATGAATTTCTGGAGCAATTCTTTTCAGCGCATCTTCGATTCCAGCTTTAAGCGTAAGCGTGCTGATTGAGCATGTTTTGCACGCTCCGAGAAGTTCGACCTTGACAACCATATTCTTGTCAATTCCAATCAGGCGGATATCTCCCTGATCAGCTTCAAAAAAGGGTCTCAGGCTGTCAATGGCGCCCTCTATTCTTTTTGTTAATTCGGGATTGTCGATGTAGGCCATGACGATAGTTACACTTTACAACCTTGCTCATTTGTCATTTCGACGACCGTGGTGGCAGGGGCAATTTCATTGCGTTTATCCAGTTCTTGAATCATGGTATCGATGACATTTTCAAACGCAATTTTTTGCGGCGTGTTCTCCTGAAGTATTGCGGGTCTGCCCACATCACCTGCTTCCCGTATGCTCTGCACCAATGGAATTTGACCCAGGAAAGGAATGTTTAATTGCTCTGCCAGTGGATGCACGCCGTCTTTGCCAAATATGTAATACTTGTTTTCCGGAAGTTCTGCAGGTGTGAAGTAGGCCATGT
>DNDT01000425.1 GCA_003487525.1 Flavobacteriales bacterium | reverse complement strand
GGCGGCATCACCAACATGATGGATCGTCTCTCCAATCCAGCCAAACTGCGGGCATACGATCTGGCCGACGAACTGAAAGACATCATGCGGCCGTTGTTCGAAAAACACATGGAAGACATTCTTTCCGGACAATTCTCCAAAACCATGATGGAAGATTGGGCCAACGATGATAAAAACCTGCTGACCTGGCGTGAAGCAACCGGCCAGACTCAGTTTGAAAAGACCGAGGCCGCCGGTCAGATCTCCGAGCAGGAGTACTTTGACAAAGCCATCCTGATGGTGGCAATGGTCAAGGCCGGTGTCGAGCTTGCCTTCGAGACCATGGTAATGTCCGGCATCGAGCCGGAATCAGCCTACTACGAGTCATTGCACGAGACACCGCTGATCGCCAACACCATCGCCCGCAAAAAACTCTACGAAATGAACCGGGTTATTTCCGACACCGCCGAGTACGGCTGCTACTTGTTTTCTCACGCCTGTGTGCCGCTTCTGAAAGATTTCATGGGAACGGTAAAAACCGATGTCATCGGTAAAGGGTTGGACGTAAAAGACAACAGCGTTGACAACCAAACCCTGGTCAGAGTGAACGCCGATATCCGCGGCCATCTGATTGAAGAGGTTGGCCAGGAATTACGCGCTGCCATGCAAGGAATGAAGGCAATCGCCTCAGCCTGATCCTTAAGCCGACAGTCCACAAACAAAAAAGCCCCTGCCGTTTGGCGGGGGCTTTTTGTTTGTGAATGCCTGAATATCCCGGCCACGTTTTTACCAATTTCACATCACCCGTTAGCAAAGCCGATCTCGTTGCACCTCGTATAACCTTCGAAATTTCTTACCAAAACAATCATATCGTCACTGAATGTTTTTCCTAGGAAAAATTATTGTTATTTCTAATTTATTCAATTATAAAGACTCACTTATTCCTAACCAAATGAGTCTGACTCACACACCAAGAGGAACAAAATGCAAAAAAACATAATTATCGCCACCTGCATCCTGTTTGCCACAATCGGGACAATCACCAATAATGTCAAAGCTGAGAGCCTCGACCAACCGGACGGGAATCATACATTTGAGGCAAGCATCAATCACTTTCATTTCGACTACAAGGAAATATTAACTCCGCCCGCCAAAAGCACGGAAGAAGAATGGCTCACCGGCATCCATCTCGTTTATTCCTACAAAAAGCCTGAAGAAAACGAGCCCATATCCTACAGAATCATGGTTGATTATGCCGACGGCGAGACCTACTACGACGGCTCAACCTTTGATGGCACCCCCCTCGTCGGCACCACCGACAACTCCTTTTTCACCGGCGAGGTCAACATCGGATACACTTTTCAAGGTTATTTAAATGTTACCGCTTACTCCGGAATTGGCTACCGCAACTGGAAACGTGGTGATATTGGCGGCCCGGGATCATACAGCGAAATATACTCATGGGGTTATTTGCCAGTGGGTGTCCGAACGGACTACAGGCTCACGGAAAAACTCACCGGCGCTCTGGATATCTCGGCGCACTATATGCTCAACGGGAAGATAAAGGTTCTTTTTTCAGAATATGATCCAGATTACAATGATGGCAAAGCAAGTCTCGGCAACAAAATGGGATGGAAGGTGGAAGCGCCTCTCCAATATCGTATCAGCCGTCAATGGTCGTTTATTGCTACCCCCTGGTATGAATATACAAAAATCGGCCGAGGGAGTGATTTCTTACTCACCGACGGTGTCACACCTTTTATCGCATATGAACCTGCCAGCAAAACCAAACAGTATGGGGTTAACATAGGCTTCAAGGCACATTTTTAACGGCCAGCTCCAACGAACGGATCAAATAGCCCGCAAACAAAAAGCCCCTGCCGTTTGGCGGGGGCTTTTTTTATTTGAAGCATTGGATGCGCGATTGTTATTTGGTCAGGCCAAGCTGGCCCTGGTTTACCTTGTTGACATACTTGCCGTTCACAATCTGCACGGTGGCAATGCGTTCATTGCAAGAGGGGCAGAAGATGTCGGTTCCTTTCTCAGAGAAGTCGTTGATAAAGATGCCGGTATAATCCTCGGTAATCCGGTCCCGATGAATCTTTAAAAGTCTTCTCCCCGGCCCTTTCTTGTATTTCAGCAGCTTTTCCCCGCATTTACAAAAAATAGTGAGGATTTTGTATTTGGTGAGTTTCTTCAATGTTGAGGTAGTTCTGGTTTAGGTGCAGAATCAATCAAGGTTGAAAATTTAGACACACATAAAAGATAACAATAACGGACAAATAAACAATAAGCTACCCCGGTTTCACGGTTCCTTAAAAGGCTCTTTTGGGATACAAAAAGTGGATTTTAAGGCAAAAAAATGGTCATTTGTAAAACTTTTACAGAGTCAAATCAAGCTGTTAACCTGGTCCGACCCCATTAGGACAGCAAGTTCTAACCCCAGCAGATCTTCGCGTCCCTCTCCACCCGCTGGTTAGCCATTTTTTTTTGTTTTATACAACACTTCTGAATACATTTATAAAAAAGTCTAATACGAAGGCACCGTAAGGAATTACAAGAACTAAAGAAAGTATGATAGTGCTTGTCCAGAAAAATGCGGTTGTTTTGGTGCTGTTCAATTTTCTGATCAGAAATTTTGATAAAAAGTAAATTGGTATCAGATTTAATATTGTATTGAACAGAGCGACCGGAACAATATTTCTGCTTATGAAGAAAATGGTAATTGTAAAATTGATGAAAGAAAAGAGAAGGAACAGAAGATAGGATTTTGTAAGTATACTTGTCATAATTTTATTCTTTTTGGCTAACGTCGGAGTTAACTGACGCGCCGATGCTTAGCGCGTCCATGTTGAACGACTTGTTATACATTTATAATTAATTCAGTAAATTAACTTCATAGAAAGAACATTAACACACCAGCAAAAAGTAGAGAAAACACCGCAAATACTTTGACAGCCCCGCCTACAACTGGCTTGTTTTTTCTTTTGGCTTCTATAAAATCAGGGCGAAACTTGAAATAAATAACTGTGATTGCGAGAAAAGATAAAATGATAAATTGAGCTGTTTCACAAATTCCTAAAGCATTGAAAAATTGTCTTTCAAATTGTTTTATTTCATCTCTATAGAAATATCTGACAAATGGCGTAGCTATCAACAAAAAAATAGCAAACACTATCATTAATTCAATTAATGAAAAACCCGAATCTTCTCTGCTTTTTTCTTTCCTGATTTCAGGAAGATGCATAGTTAATTGCCTTTGATGTATAACGTTTGAACTCAGCGGTGGAACCACCTGAACTTGCCGCGTCAGCGCCGCCTAGGGAGCACATGGGGGTCAAATATTTATACTTGGCACTCGGAGGCTACTGTCAAGGATAAAGATTTGA
>DNDT01000271.1 GCA_003487525.1 Flavobacteriales bacterium | reverse complement strand
GATCAGACAGTAATTTGATGAGGATGGATTAAAATTCAGTGTAACACTCAAGTACCAATGTGCTTCCAGCCCTGCTTCTGATGCCGTGACAATAAATGATGTATCTGATAAGGCCGGGGCAGTAAGTTGCAAACGGTCATTTATTACGTTAAAGTGGGCTGTATCGCCGTTCCAAGTGGGATTTTGATGGATGTTTCCGTCGCTAAAATTATCCGTGAACTGAGCGCAGACAAAAGTTGACTCGATTGCCAGAAGCAACGAAAGCAATAAACGAAATAAGTGCATACCTGATAAAATTTACCATGCACTTTGGTGGATACCGGCTAAGAGCTGAGTGGGGCTACCTACACTAATTTATCGCGAACCGCATCGATGGCTTCGTGCAAGCTATGGACGTTCTCTTTCGAGAATTTATCGTACGAATCCAATTTTTCAAAAGTATCAAGGAGCATTTGCACATCGTCCTTAAGATTCATGGCATGTCCTTCATTTTCAAGATTGTTAAATAGTTCCACAAGGGATTTTAAGGTGTTTTTCTGACCCAGGAAAATTTTGTACGACTCTTTGTTGGCCTCACCTGCTTCTATTTGAGCGGAGACCAAATGAAGGCTTTCGATCAAGCCTCCGGTCAGCACCAGACAAGCCGTAACCAATCTGTCATTGGCTCTTAAGTATTCATCGGCGGAATCGTACTTCGAAAAAATGAACATTTTTACGGAATCAGGATCTGTTTTTATTCGCTCGAAATCTTCAAAAGATGATTGATCGAACAACGATGAAAGACCTAAATCCTCTGCCAATTTTCGGATGGCGATCAGATAATCGGCCATTTCGTCGTGACGCTCGTATAGTGAAATATAACTAAGATCTGCACCGTAAACTCCGAAAGCAATGGCTTTTTGATCGGCTGTTTGGTAGTTTTCCAGACTTTCTACGGGATTGGCCACGCCGTCCCTGTAAAGGTCTACACCGGCTTGATTCATGTCTGTCAAAAGCTTGACCGGGGCAGCGATGTTATTGGCAATGATTAAACTAAGTTGAAATTCGGATTCATTTTGCATATCTACCTCAACATTTTCTTCAGTCATTTCACCAGCATTCTCATCAGATGTTTGCTCTTGTTCGACTGCTTCTCCGCAACTCAAAGCAAAGGTTAATAACGCTGAAACAAATAGTGCTCTTTTTATTTTCTTCATTGCCGATATTTTTTTTGGGGTAACAAATATAGAAATTTGAGTGATGTATTTTTTTATTCCAATATTTGAAATTGTCCAATAAATGGAATGATTCGGATTTCTAAGCTTATTTTTGCCGTAAATAGTGAATATGAAAATAGCAGTGGTAGGTGCTACCGGAATGGTGGGGCGCGAGATGTTGAAGGTTCTTGAAGCAAGAAATTTCCCCATTTCGGAATTGATTCCTGTTGCTTCGGATGCGTCGAAGGGAAAATTTGTGCCATTCAATGACAAGGAAATTGCAGTTGTGACGGTCAATGAGGCCCTTGAAATGGATATTGATCTTGCGCTATTTTCCGCAGGCGGTGATTTTTCTAAGAAACATGCACCTCTTTTCGCATCCAAAGGGATACGAGTGGTCGACAATTCGTCTGCCTGGCGAATGGAGGAGGGGACTAAACTGATTGTCCCTGAAATCAACGGAAATTCCTTGAGTGAACGGGACATGATTATTGCAAACCCAAATTGTTCCACCATTCAATTGGTCATGACGCTGTGGCCACTGCACAAGGAATTTGAACTGGACCGGGTGATAGTCTCTACTTATCAGTCCATTACGGGCACAGGGGTAAAAGCCTTGAATCAGATGAACAGCGAACGCCAGGGAAATTTTGACAACAAGGTTTATCCTCACCCAATCGACCAGAATTGTCTCCCGCACTGTGATGTTTTCCTGGAAAATGGGTATACCAAGGAAGAAATGAAACTTGTTCACGAGAGCAGGAAAATAATGGGGATTCCGGATCTGCGTGTGACAGCGACTGCGGTGAGGGTTCCGGTGGTTGGCGGTCATAGCGAATCCGTGAATGTCAGGTTCAAAAAGAACGTTGACCTTGCGCGTTTGAGAAGAATTCTTGAAAACACGCCCGGTGTTGTTGTACAGGATGATGTTGCGAACAATGTTTATCCAATGCCATTAAACAGCAAAGGCAGGGATGAAGTTTTTGTAGGCAGAATCAGAATGGACGAATCGGAAGAAAACGCAGTAAACATGTGGATTGTTGCTGACAACCTGAGAAAAGGGGCTGCGACAAATGCAGTTCAGATTGCCGAAATTCTGATTGGAGAAAAGACGTCAGCTTAGATCCGACACGGTGGTTTCTATCCTGTTTTCGTCGCGGAAAAACTGGCGATAGAAAATAATCAGACTTATTACACCAATTGAAATGGAACTGTCGGCGATATTGAAAACAGGCCGAAAGAAAACGAAATATTCTCCTCCCCAAATTGGAACCCAAAGAGGGAGAAAGCCTTCAATTAACGGAAAAAAAAGCATGTCAACCACCTTTCCGTACAGGAAGGAAGAATAACCCCCGCCATCGGGAAAAAGGGTTGCCAGGTTTCCGTAACTGTCCGAAAAAATCATTCCATAAAACAAACTGTCCAGTACGTTTCCTATTGCGCCGGCCAATATCATGGAAATGCAGATGACAACACCCCTGGGAGCTTTTTGCTTATAAATCCGGATCAGATACCAGGTAAGGGCACCGATCGCAATGATTCGAAACAGGCTTAGTATTAATTTTCCCCATTCGTTTCCGAATTCAAGTCCAAAGGCCATGCCATTGTTTTCGGTAAAATGGATGATAAACCAATTTCCGAATACAGGGAATTCCTGACCCAGGTACATGTTCAGTTTAATCCATATTTTAACGGATTGATCAACCAACAATATTGCTGAAACAATAAGAAAAGGATGTAGAAGAAATTTCTTCATTTATTGCGTTGGGAAACCAGGGTATTGCCCGAATGATTCCGGACTAGAATCCCAGTTCCTTGGCTTCTATGGTCAATGTAGCATGTGGTACTGCTTTTAACCTTTCCTTGGGGATTAACTTTCCGGTTGCACGACAAATGCCATATGACTTGTTTTGAATTCGCATTAATGCGTTTTCAAGGTGCTGGACGAATTTTTCCTGTCTGGCAGCAAGTTGTGCGATTTCCTCACGTGTTAACGTGCTTGAACCGTCCTCCATTATTTTGAACGATGGAGAAGTATCATCGGTGCCGTTATCCTGGCTGTGTGATAACGAACTTTTAAGGTCTTTTAAATCGATTTTTGCTTCGTCTAGTTTTGACTCAATAAGTACTTTGAATTCATTTAATTCCTTATCGCTATATCTTTCCTTTTCCTGTGACATATTCTATAATTTATCTAATTGGATTGAGGTTCTTATTTCGTCGCCAATCTCTACTTCGGTACTTCCGTTTTGCATGCTTTTGGAATCAACCAATTCTAAGCTATCTGCAAGAGTTTCGGCGCAAATATACTGGATATTGTTTTTTATTGCATTATTAATATTTTCTTGTTCAGCAATTTTAAGGGCAATTCGGTCTGTAACCTGCAGCCCTGCTTCTTTTCTAAGGTTTTGAATTCGGTTGACAAACTCCCTTGCAATGCCTTCCTGAATCAATTCCTGACTCAATCTTATGTCAACCGCAACCGTAATTTTATCATCTCCGGCTACGGACCAACCCGGAATATCCTGAGACAATATTTCGAAATCTTCTTCATTCAATTCGACCTGCTGCTGATTCAATTCGAACTGCATTTTACCGCTTACCTCAGCCTCCTGAATCGATTCCTGAGATAAGGCAGTTAAATATACAGAGATATCCTTCATCAAACTTCCGTATTTCGGACCAATACTTCTAAAATTGGGCTTGATCTTTTTTATCAGTACGTTGTTGTTTTCGTCCAAAAATTCAATTTCTTTTACGTTTACCTCCGACAAAATCAAAGAGGAAATGGCTTGCAGTTGTTTTTTCTGTTTTGCATTTAATACGGGCACCATTATTTTGCTCAAAGGCTGTCGCACCTTGAGATTTTCTTTTTTTCGCAGACTTAATACCAGGCTTGTTATGTGCTGAGCCAGGCTCATTTTTTCTTCCAAATCCCTGTCGATATCGGATGAAACCGATTCTGGAAAATGTGCCAGATGAACCGATAAGGAATCATTGCCCTCTGTATTAATATGCAAATCCCGGTATAACTGATCCGAATAAAATGGTGCGACAGGAGATGAAAGGATGCTAATCTTCTCCAGGCATTCATAAAGTGTTTGAAATGCCGCGATCTTTTCATCGCTGTAATCCCCTTTCCAAAAAATTCTTCTGGATAAGCGGACGTACCAGTTGCTCAGATCGTCGGTCACAAAATCCTGAATGGCTCTTGTGGCTCTTGTCGGTTCGTAGGATGTGTAACATTCATCCACAAATTGAATCAAACTGTTCAATTTTGAAATGATCCAACGATCCAACTCACGGCGAGCGGACACTTCAATTCTCTTTTCGGAATAATTAAAACCGTCTACATTGGCGTAAAGCGCAAAAAACCCGTAGGTATTGAATAACGTGCCGAAAAACTTGCGCTGAACTTCTGTTATTCCGGCTTCATCAAATTTCAGGTTTTCCCATGGCTGGGCATTTGAGATCATGTACCAGCGCACGGCATCTGCTCCGTAGGTTGCAATGGTTTTGAACGGATCGACGGCATTGCCAAGTCGTTTTGACATTTTCTGTCCGTTTTTATCCAGAACCAAACCGTTTGAAACGACATTCTTGTAAGCGATCGAATCAAAACACATCCCCGCGATGGCATGTAAGGTAAAGAACCAGCCTCTGGTCTGGTCAACGCCTTCTGCGATAAAATCGGCCGGATAATTTTTCTCAAATACTTCTTTATTCTCGAATGGGTAATGCCATTGCGCATACGGCATGGATCCCGAGTCAAACCATACGTCGATGAGATCAAGTTCGCGTGTCATTTTCTTTCCTTCTTTTGAGACCAGCACGATTTCATCCACAATTGGCCGGTGCATGTCAAAGACTTCGTAGTTCGTCTTTTTCATATCACCCGGAACAAATTCCTTTAATGGGTTTTCGTTCATAAATCCGGCATTGACCGACTTATCACATTCGTTTTTTAATTCTTCCAGGCTGCCAATGCAAATGGTTTCTTTTTTGTCTTCCGTCACCCAAATTGGTAAGGGGACTCCCCAATATCGCGATCTGGATAAATTCCAGTCCTGAAGATTTTCAAGCCAGTTTCCGAATCTTCCCGTTCCTGTGGAAGCGGGTTTCCAGTTGATGGTCTTGTTCAGGTCAATCAGTTTTTCACGCGCGGCAGTGGTTTTAACAAACCAGGAATCGAGCGGATAATACAGGATTGGCTTGTCTGTTCTCCAGCAATGGGGATACGTATGCTCGTATTTTGCGACACGAAATGCCTTGTTTTCCTCTTTTAATTTGATTGCTATGCGGACATCGACGGATTTGTATCCTTCGGGTTTTTCGTTATCGGTCAGGTATTCTTCCTTGACATATTCACCGCCAAATTCTCCGACCTGGTTCACAAACCGTCCTTGTAAATCGACCAGCGGAAGGGGTCTTCCATCCGAATCCACGACCAAAATGGCTGGTACACCCGCTTTTTTCGCCACACGCATGTCATCGGCACCAAAAGTTGGCGCAATGTGAACGATTCCGGTTCCGTCTTCCGTACTCACAAAATCGCCCGAAATTACCCGAAACGCCTTTTCCGCATTTTCCAGTGGCTGAACATATGGGAGTAAGTGCTCATACGACATACCGACCAAATCCTTACCTTTAAATTGACCAACCTGTTTCCACGGAATTTCTTTGTCCCCCGGTTTATAGGCATTCAGGTCTTTGTTTTCCGAAGCATTTTGAAAAAATGAAGGAAGCACATTCCTGGCTAGAATTACGGAAACAGGTTTGAATGTGTATTGATTGAATGTTTCTATCTGAACATACTCAATGCTGTCTCCGACAGCCAATGCACTGTTTGAAGGCAGGGTCCACGGTGTGGTTGTCCATGCCATAAAAAAGACGTCCTTCTCGGAATGTTCGAACAACTTTCTGGATGTTTCATTGTTTACAACCTTGAACTGGGCGACAATGGTTGTGTCTTTCACCATTTTGTAGGTTCCGGGTTGATTGAGTTCGTGCGTGCTCAGCCCTGTACCCGCTTTGGGTGAGTAGGGTTGAATGGTATACCCTTTGTACAGTAAATCCTTGTCGTATAGTTTCTTTAATAAATACCAGACACTTTCGATGTACTTGTTCTCGTAGGTAATATACGGGTGCTCCATGTCGACCCAGTAACCCATTATTCTTGTCAGCTCAGACCATTCGGATGTATACCTCATGACCGCTTCTCGGCATTTCTGATTGTACTCTTCAATGCTGATTTTTTTACCGATGTCTTCCTTGGTGATTCCCAGTTCTTTTTCAACGTTTAATTCAATGGGCAACCCATGTGTATCCCAACCGGCTTTTCTTTTTACCTGGAATCCTTTCAGGGTTTTGAAACGGCAAAAGATGTCTTTTATGGCCCTTCCCATGACATGATGAATACCGGGCAATCCGTTCGCAGAAGGAGGTCCTTCGTAAAAAACGAATTCTTTCCCTCCTTCCCGGCTACTCATGCTCTTCTCAAAAATCGCATGCTGTTCCCAGAACAAAAGAGAATCTGCAGCTGTAGAAGTCAGGTCTAATTTTTTGTATTCGGTGTATTTTTTCATGTACTGTCCCTGAAAAAAGGAGTGCAAATTTATGAAAAAGCAGGATAAGCTGGTACCTTGATTTATTGTGGTAAAAGATGGATTACAAATCCTAACTAAAACATTAAATTTAGTGCGGGATTGAGTTAATGATTCGAATATGAAAAAAGGCTTGTTTTCGGTAGCTTTTATGCTTTTGATTATTGGTTCCTGTAATGAAAATCGACTATACGACACGCTGATAGCTCCACCGGGTGACCTGGAATGGAACAGAAGTGATAAATTATCGTTTGATATAGAAATAATTGATACATCAATTGAATACAATCAATTTATTTCCTTCAGACATGCTGTCGGATATGCGTTCAGCGCATGCTATCTGAAGATTGAGGAAACGTCACCCGATGGTGAAATCACGGAATATCACACCTCTGTACCAATTGCCGATTCAGATGGATATTCGGGAGATTGTCACGGGGATATCTGTGATTTGGAAGTTCTCTGGCTGCAAAACAGGACGTTCAATTCACCGGGCGTGTATCATTACCAGATCAGCCATGAAATGAAGCAGGATAAGATTCATATGGTAATGCTGGTTGGCATGATCCTGGATAAGGTTGGGAGGGAAGATTTATGATTCCAGATTCCCGGCCTGCCGGAGAACAAGGCCAGGCGCACCGGCTGGCAGGCAGATTCCGGATCTATAATATGTGACTTATGTATGGCGCAATCCGGATAATCAATCAATCGTCGCAATGCACTTCAATTCTATGCCTATCGGAGTGGGAAGGCAATTGATTTCGACGGTGGTTCTGCACGGCTGGTTGTCNNGTAACACCGGGAATATCCTTACTGCCTTTCTTTCTGGGTCCCACCCCTGAAAGAAATAAAAGATTTCCGACTTTGCGTGCATGAGGGTATAATCCCACTGGTTCCGGCGCCTGATCGGCATTGATTCTTTCCATTGTGATCGTATTGTGTTTACACTGCAAAATAAGATCATTTTAATCAATCAGCCTAAACGCAAACTTTTATAGTTTTGAAGGACGGGCAATAGCCGAAAAAAAGCATTTATGGAATATAGAAATCTCGGAAAATCAGGACTTCAGGTAAGTTTGTTCTCGTTTGGATCCTGGCTGACCTTTGGAAAACAGATCAAGGACAATACCGCTGAAGACCTGATGAAAACTGCCTATGACGGAGGTGTTAACTTTTTTGACAACGCCGAAATCTATTCGCAAGGGCAGTCTGAAATCGTCATGGGAGAAATTCTGAGCAAAATGAAATGGAGCCGTGATACCTACATCGTTTCGAGCAAGGCCTATTTTGGAGCCGGCGGAAAACTTCCAACCCAGGTGGGATTGCACAGAAAACATCTGGTCGAGGCGTGCGAAGCAGCATTGAAAAGATTGCAGGTCGATTACCTGGATTTGTTTTTTTGTCACCGTCCCGATAAAAACACACCCATTGAAGAAACGGTCTGGACCATGCACAACCTGATTCAGCAGGGAAAGATATTGTACTGGGGTACTTCGGAATGGAGTGCCCAGGAAATCATGGAAGCACATATGGTAGCCAGACAGTACAATTTGATTGGTCCTACCATGGAGCAACCACAGTACAATATGTTTTGGAGGGATAAAATGGAAGTGGAATACAAGCAGATTTTCAAAACTGTCGGACTNNAGACTGAATATGACCGGTCTGGACTGGTTGAAGGACCGGACCCTGATCGAAAAGAATCTGGCAAAAACCAGAGAACTGACGGTGCTTTCAGCTGATCTGGGGATGAGTGTGGCGCAGATGGCGCTAATCTGGTGTGCGGTAAATCCGGATGTAAGCACCGTGATTCTGGGCGCTTCGAAAACCGATCAGCTCAAAGAGAATCTCAAGGCACTTGAAATGATGCATAAACTCAATCACGAAGTGATGGATCAAATTGAGACCATTCTGGACAACAAACCTGTACCTCCTCCTTTTTAGCATGAAGAAAATAATTGGAATAATTCTGGTCACCCTTCCCTTTCTGGCAAATGCACAGGAAAAAACCTATGGCGGAAATGAGGATGGACTTGTTAAAATGCACAGTGGTTTGGGTTCACTGGTAATCATCCCTTTTTCGAATCGCATGTACCTGTCCGATGCCGATAACCCGATTGGCAGGGAGACAGGGTTGAATCCGGGAGAATTGCAGGTGAAATTCAAAAATGCCCTGCTTGAATCGCTGGAGAATGAGATGACAA
>DNDT01000295.1 GCA_003487525.1 Flavobacteriales bacterium | reverse complement strand
ACAAACGTTGTAGCGGACAGGTCTCCCGCCTGCTGTGTCTGTATCGTTTTGATAAGCTGCGGAATGCCAATGAGCATGCCTGTTCCAGTGCCAGCCCAACTCAAGAATTGTGAAAGTTCCATTTTCTTATCTCCTAGGGATAGATGCTAACGTAATCACACGATTTCAGTATAGCACTCGTGTCAAGCATAAAAAGATCTCGGAGATTTTCAAAATCTCCGAGGTCTCGTTTACTACTTGCCATACCCTTCGTCACTCTAGCGCTTTTAATGAGGGTGAAGAAGGGTTGGGTGATTGGAGTGCTATCATTGGTTGCCATAAAACACTTTTATTTATCTTGTGGAAAATGTTTGTCAAGATCAGTAATGAATGTCCTAAGCAAATCTACTGGTCCAATTTGACTTGTTGAATACCCTAGATCTTTTCTCATCATAATCAATATATTCATTAGTTTGACCAATCCTTCAGCAGTATTTTCTTTATCGTCTTCAGGTTGGTTGCTGTAAACAAACCAGTCTGAAACTGCACGCATTACATCATCTGATCCAACAACCCACAATTGTGATAAAAATTTTCGTAATCGACGAATAGACTTTGGAAGTTCACTGTTAAACTTTTTTGTTCCAGAAGCGTCAAGAACTTCATAAAGAATGTCCGCAAATTGAGTATATGCATCCCATTTGCGCTCATTGAATCTGCTTTCAAATTCCTTCTGTAATTCAGCTCGCAATCTTGGCTTGTAGTAACGATATGAGAAATAGGAAGCAGTAAATGCTCCAATAGCACTTACTATCAAAGGAATAAGGATACTTTCCCAATCAATCATCACGCACTCCTTCTTTTCTCCTAATTAATCGGCTTTGTGATTTATAGGTAATTTTCACTAGATGGTGTTATTAGTCAAGGCTTTGGATTAAACAACTTGTTATAGAGTTGCTGAATTTTTTCTATCCAAAATTTCCTTGATGGCTTTCTCCTCAAGTCTATAACGTTCGGGGTCTTCATGGTAGCTTGGATTCTTCTGAACTTTCGCAGCTTCGCTATCCGATAATTCCTTCAACTTTGAATCGAAAGATGCTAAAGTTGTTTTGGGATCGTTTGCAAGCATCTGTATAAATCCCTCGTCAATAACTTTAGAGTTTTGCTCACTTTTCCAAATTGCTTCAAAGTGACCATTATAAGCTGAGTATAAATCTGTGAGTTTTCCACTTATCTTGAAAGCGGGAACATCTGAACAATGTCTGCGACTTAAATATGGTGTTACATGAATATCATCGTCAACGATATAAAGTGATAAGGCTGGAAGTGCAATGTATTCATGAATTTGTAGTCGCCTCATAATCTCCAGTCTTTTTGCGGGTTCTTCGTGTTGTGACCTTCGTGCGAGCTCGATTAATAGCCTAATAAAGTGACCAACAGCATCGTTCGAGAGGATTTTCAATCGTCTTCCCCGTCTAAAGTCATAATCGAATTCCTCATCTCTTTCTCGCATAAAATACAAATCTGCCTTTTTTCCAATTCCGTAGTAGTTTCGTTCATTCGCTGTAAGATACCTTTTTAAAAATAAAGCCTTAACCTTGCATCCCTTTTCAATGATATTTGCGAGGCTATCGATAGTTTTTGTCGAGTCCCATGGAATTCTTCTTACAGGCTTATCAGATTCCCTAAATAATGAAATGCATATTCCCATTATTTTTAACTCTTCTTTGGCATTTGGGATAATGTCAATTATTAAGTCGTTAAACAATTCTTGTCTATTTGGATAAATCTTTCGAAACCCTGCATTTTCTATTTGTTGATATCTTGTAAGTATCTCCCGTTCGCTATCCACTTGATATGCTAATTTACCAACAGCTAAACGCGATGCGTTTATGTATTCCGAGCTGCCCACATATTGATAAATATCTACAATAACATCATGTTTTAGCTTTACTTCAGAGTATCTTACGAAGAGGTCGTCAATATTTGTTTTGTCAACCATATCGATGAAAGCATTATGTGCCGCAGCGGTAAGGATGATTTGATTGCGATCGGCAAAATCCATTACCCGAGCTGCCATGTTGATTACATCACCTGCAACATTGTATCTGCCATTTACATCCTGATAGATTAGACCATTGGCTTGTGAAACCCCAATTCTTATGTTGAAATGAGCGTGGTCGTTACAATATCCCGATTCTGAAAATCTCTTACATGGAATTTGCTTGTTGTGCTCATGGACTTTTTTCAGAAGGGCTTCCGCATATTTCAGATGAATATCATGGGTACCATCAAATGAAAATACTATCGCAGCACCATCTCCCGTGGGCAAAATGATCGTGTCATCTCGAATATTAATATTATTGTTTTGGGCATATTCGACAAATTCACGAGAGATTTCTGTGATTGCTTCTGCTAGAAATTTTGAGAATATGTATATTATTTCGTTCTGAAGTTTTGTTTTTCTCTTTGAATATTTTTCAATGTCAACAAACACAATCTTGAGATTTGCCACACTCTCATGATTTTTGATGATATTTTCTAAGTGCGAAGTCATTGATGCCTCCTTGATCAATTCTAGTCACATAACTTATCAATACAACAATTGGAAAGCACTCTTGTATAACATTTAACTATAAAATTTGTACTCAATATTGTGTTTCATGCTGCCAGTATTTGCAAATAAAAAAGTCTCAAAGATTACCACCTTTGAGACTTTTTTATTCCATCATCTACCCTTCCAAATCATACCCCTCGGGTAACCAGCAGCAGAGCACCAACTCTCTCGC
>DNDT01000049.1 GCA_003487525.1 Flavobacteriales bacterium | reverse complement strand
CCACCCATCGGGTGATCAACAGGATTCATTACAACACCACGAACTCTTGGACGTCTTCCCAACCATCTGGTACGGCCGGCCTTTCCTGAACGCACCAGCGCGTGATCAGAATTAGAAACCGTACCTATCGTTGCAAGACATGTCACCAATATTTGTCTTGTTTCACCTGAAGGAAGCTTGATAACGGCATATTTTCCCTCACGGGCTGCCAATTGGGCAAATCCTCCGGCACTTCTGGCAATTTTTGCACCCTGACCCGGTTTCATTTCTATATTATGGACGACGGTTCCAAGTGGAATATCCTTAAGGAACAATGCATTTCCAACTTCCGGCTCAACACCTTCTCCCGAATTGATTCGCTGATTAACAGTTAATCCATTTGGAGCAACAATATATCTTTTCTCGCCATCGACATAATGAATCAGGGCTACCCTGCTTGTTCTGTTTGGATCGTATTCGATGCTGTGTACAACACCCTCAATACCAAACTTGTCACGCTTGAAATCAATTTGACGGTAACGTTTCTTATGACCTCCGCCAATATAGCGCATGGTCATTTTACCTTTGTTGTTTCTTCCGCCTGATTTCTTAATGGGCTTAAGAAGACTTTTCTCTGGCTTCGTCTTTGTGACGTCGTCATAAGACGCGGCAACTTTGAAACGTTGTCCCGGTGTGTTTGGTTTTAATTTTACTAGTCCCATTTTAATTTCTTATTTAGATGTTGCTATAATGATCTATTATATCGCCATCACTCAAGGTCACAACTGCTTTTTTAACATCACCTGAATTTCCAACTACCATTCCGGTCTTTGTATACCTGGTTTTGATTTTGCCCTTATAATTCATGGTATTCACATCCTCCACACTAACGCCGTACATTTTTTCCACGGCGTTCTTGATCTGAATCTTGTTGGCTTTTTTGTTTACCACAAAACCATACCTGTTATGGGTTTCACCCATAGCAGTCATTTTTTCGGTAATAATCGGTTTCAACAGAATTTCCATCATCTTCAACTTAAATACTCATCAATTTTAGCAACAGAGCTTGCCGAAAGAACAATATTGTCTGCATTCATAATTTCGTAAGTACTTAATTCTGAATATGTTAGGACAGACGATTTGTCCAAATTTCGGGACGACAAATATATGTTTTTATTTGTCTCACTCAGTATCAACAAAGACTTTTTATTTGACACCTTTAAATTATCAAGTATGGCTTTAAACTCAGCAGTTTTAGGGCTGTCAAAGTTGAAATCTTCCAATACCTGAATGCAACCTTCTTTTGCCTTATAGGTAAGGGCAGATTTTCTTGCCAGCTGCTTGGTCTTTTTGTTCAGCTTGAACCCATAGTCTCTCGGACGAGGACCAAACATGGTACCTCCACCTCTCAACAAAGGCGATTTAATGCTTCCGTACCTTGCCATACCGGAACCTTTTTGCTTTCGCAATTTTCTGGTACTACCCGAAATCTCTCCTCTTTCCTTTGATTTTGCCGTGCCCTGTCTGCGGTTAGCCAGGTGCTGTTTCACGTCCAAATAAATGGCATGATCGCTTGGCTCAACAGCATAAATCTCTTTGCTAAGAGTTACTTTCTTAGAAGTGTCTTTACCACTGATATTCTTAATTGTTAATTCCATCCTTCCTTCAATTATTTGTGAACCACTACATAAGAGCCCTTAGCTCCCGGAACGGCACCTTTCAATACCAAAACATTCTTCTCGGCTAAAATCTTCATCACCTGAAGGTTTAATACCGTAATTCTGTCATTACCGGTACGGCCGGCCATTTTCATTCCCTTAATTACTTTTGAAGGGGTCGAAGCTGCTCCAACGGAACCGGGTGCTCTTAACCTGTTGTGCTGACCATGAGTCTGACCACCAACCCCACTAAAACCGTGTCTTTTTACCACACCTTGAAAACCTTTCCCTTTGGATGAACCGGTTACATCAACGTATTCTCCTTCGATAAAAATTTCAGAAGTGATCGTGTCACCCAACTGCTTATCTCTATAACCAAGAAATTCAACTGTCTTTCTCTTGGGAGTGGTGCCTGCTTTTTTTGCATGACCTATGGCAGCCTTTGTCGAGTTTTTCTCGCGTGCATCGTCAAAACCGATTTGAACAGCGTGATAACCATCTTTCTCTTCGGTTTTAATTTGCGTAACGACGCAAGGTCCTGCCTCTATCAGGGTACAAGGCACAGATTTACCCGCTTCGGTGTAAATGCTGGTCATACCAATTTTTTTTCCAATTATTCCTTCCATGACTTATCGTAGCTTATGATCAAACCTTAATTTCAACATCAACCCCACTGGGCAATTCCAATTTCATCAAGGCATCAACAGTCTTGCTCGTTGAGCTGTAGATATCCATCAGACGCTTGTATGAACAAAGCTTGAATTGCTCCCTGGCTTTCTTATTAACGTGTGGTGACTTAAGTACCGTAAAAATTTTCTTGTGGGTAGGAAGAGGAATTGGTCCACTCACAACCGCGCCAGTTGATTTCACAGTTTTAACGATTTTCTCGGCTGACTTGTCCACCAAGTTGTAATCGTATGACTTTAATTTAATCCTGATCTTTTGACTCATGTCTTTATCTTATTAGGCTTCAACCTTTCCTTTAACCTTGGCTATTATTTCTTCTTGAATGTTATTTGATACTCTGTCGTAATGAGAGAATTCCATTGTCGATGAAGCTCTTCCGGAAGAAAGTGTTCTCAACGATGTCACGTATCCAAACATTTCCGACAGCGGAACTTTTGCTTTTATAATCTGAGCTCCGGCCCTTGAATCCATTCCTTCCATGTGACCTCTTCTTCTGTTCAAGTCACCTACGATATCCCCCATGTATTCCTCCGGAGTCACAACTTCAATTTTCATTATCGGCTCAAGCAATACCGGTTTTGCCTTTGGAACAGCATTTCGATACGCCATTTTTGCAGCCAACTCAAATGAAAGCTGATCTGAATCCACCGCGTGGAATGAACCATCCAACAGTGTCACTTTCAAGTTGTCCATCTGATATCCTGCCAACACACCGTTCGACATGGCCATATCAAATCCTTTTTCAACAGAAGGGATAAATTCTCTCGGAATGTTACCTCCCTTAATTTCGTTGACAAACTCAAGGCCCGGAACTTCAACATTTTCTTCCCTCGGCTCAATGCGAACCTGGATATCGGCAAATTTACCACGACCACCGGTTTGCTTTTTGTATACTTCACGGTGCTCGACAGTACCGGTAATTGTTTCCTTATATGCAACCTGTGGTGCTCCCTGATTACATTCCACCTTAAACTCCCTTCGAAGTCGATCAACGAGAATCTCAAGGTGAAGTTCACCCATACCGGCAATAATAGTNNTCAAGGTGAAGTTCACCCATTCCTGAAATAATGGTTTGTCCTGAATCCTCATCGGTCCTGACGACAAATGTGGGATCCTCTTCAGCCAATTTTCCAAGTCCGAGTCCCAGCTTATCAATGTCCGCCTGAGTTTTAGGCTCGATGGCAATTCCAATAACAGGTGCAGGGAACGTCATCGATTCGAGAACAATGGGCTTTTTCTCGTCACACAAGGTATCGCCTGTCTTAATGTCTTTAAATCCAACAGCTGCTCCAATATCTCCTGCATCAATAGAATCAATAGGATTCTGCTTGTTCGAATGCATCTGGTACATTCTGGAAATTCGTTCTTTTTTGTCCGTACGTGTGTTCAACACATATGAACCTGCCTTCAGGCTTCCTGAGTAAGCACGGAAAAAGCAAAGTCTTCCCACAAATGGATCTGTGGCGATTTTAAAAGCGAGTGCCGCAAACGGCTCTGAATTCATTGGTTTTCTGATTTCCTCCTGCTCCGTATTCGGGTTTACACCAACGATGTGATCCACATCCATCGGGC
>DNDT01000183.1 GCA_003487525.1 Flavobacteriales bacterium | reverse complement strand
TTCGAATCCCTCCCTCTCCGCTAAAAACGCCCTATACAGGGCGTTTTTTATCGTTATTACCTTTCCATTCCATCTGCAGACTATTCAAACATTTTCAAATAGTGACTTATAACAATATCCGGGATAGGTCTATCCCATGGGTCATTAATGATCTTTTCTACATACATCTCTGCTAATTTACACTTTTCCGGCAAATGAGGAACAACACCTTTCCAGGATAAAGGTTCCTCGTTAGCAACTACATTTTCAATTGCATTCCCCATGCACCCAGAACCTGTGTAATAATTAGCGACCGCGATTTTCCACATGTCCACATATGTGGTGGCCCCAGATGGTTCCTGCCTGGTCGTATTCTGCACCAGTTGTCCAGATTGAGTTGCACTTGCAAGCAAAACCGCTGCCAACACATCAACTTCTTCGTTAGTCCCTATCTTATCCAAGACTCTTTTTCGAAGAAGAGCCTTTTGGATATCTGAGAGATGACTATATCCAGATGCGCAGGCATTTTTCCCAAAATCCGGAATGCACATTTCCAAGAAATAATCCAGATTCCACATCAACAACATATCAACCCCATCAGAAGTCAGATATCCTAATCCTTTTTCAAAAGGATCATCCGATGTCGGCCAGAATTGAGACTCCTGGGCAATAATATTTTTTAGAACCCGGGCAGGAATATTGTATTTGAGTGCCGCATCCAAAATGCTGGAATCATATCTGTTTTGCCAGTCGACCACTTGAGAAAACCCAGCTCGCTCTCCGCAAGGAGTTGCAGCCCCACTCAAATTTATGCCTCCATCCAGGCAATTACTGGTCTCAATGTCTCCTGTTTGAACTAAGTGCCCGGCTAAATACAAGTAGCTTTTTTGAGTGCGAAGTTCGTAAACAGAATCCGGTTGTACCAAGGCTGGTGGTAAACTGCCATCTACAGGCGGGAAAAGATTCCATAAAGCCGCACCGCTCGCTGCTTTTTGATTCCATTCATAGCCTAGCAAATCAAAATGGAAAGATGAACCATCATCAGATACGACATTTCGATATTTAACCCGAAACAGTTCACTACGATCCCCATAGGTTGAATCAGCCCAGTACTCCAACCATGCTCCTTTTTCATCTGTCAAGGGTAGGTTGAAACGTCTGTTTTTTTCTGTAAAAGTGGTCTCCCGTCCTCCAAGACGCACCTGCACAGTATTGATCTGATAACCTGCCAACGGTTCGTAGGCCTGAAGTTCAATAACCGGACGGGTTAAGCACCATTCTCCTGTATTACAATTTACAGGAAGGATTTGAACAACTATCTCAGGCAATTCCACAATTTCGATTATTGTGATCGGGGTTTTTCCTATATATTTCAGGAATAATCCATTGCAGGCCTTTGTACTACGACCAATCACAGCTTCGGTACAAGCCGGCGTCGATACCCATTCTTCTAAAACAGGGTAACCACAAGCATCCCAAATATCATTAGGTGTAGGCCAATCTTCATGTTTGAGATGGAGATCGCATACTAGAGAGCCGTCATTCCATTTCGCCAACTGCCAGTGCGAGGCCATAATGGTCATTTTCATTTCAACAATCCGACCTGTAGGCTCTAACAAACCTGGTTTACTGGCCATCTGCGAAAAGGATGTTCCTGGAGCAAAAACAACTATTATTGCCATATGCAATGAAGTATGGACAACCGAACGCATTTTTGAAAACACGTTGAGGTTTGAAATAAGTCGTTTTATCCACTGCATGGCAATATCTGAACAGTACTTTAAGGTATGTCTCTGTCAGATTACTGTTTTGTTCTTGAAAGGCATTCTGTCATCAAATTGACACCCCATTCGTGGACAGAACGTATCTCTGAACGAGAACTGGTTCCAGCCCCGGTGATTCCTGCCCATGCCAATGCATAACCTGCTGTTGAATAAATGACATGCTTGTTTCGTTTTATTTGATTGCTGGACGCGCCAGGCGGTGGTGCCATGAAAAGAAAAGGAGAAGCTAATATTTCATCATGTTTTTCTATTGGTTTCACTTTTTCTTTGAGATTATCAAGTAATCCCTGACAGGATTCCTTTGCTGTATCATTTAGGGTCTCTAGAAACAATATCTTGTCCTGACTAATATATGACTTAAGGGCATTGAGCACGTCATCGCTCAATGAAAAGGTTCCCAACCCTCCAATATAAATCAGGTCATAATCCCCCAGATGATCGGGAAGTGAATTTACTTGATCAATCACAAGGGTAATAGATGTTGACAGCTTACAGAATTTTTCGAGGTGATCCCAACCTGCAAGCATTTTTTCATCTTCCCCACCTGCCCCGTAAACCATGACCCGCAAAAGTTGACGACGCCCTGTTGCTAACTGATGGCGATATCGCAAATCAAGCTCATCAGAAATTGGATGGAGGCTTTTTGAATCTTTAATCGAATTCCCTTTCTTTGAAAGGGTAAGGCGTGCCAATTCTACATATGGCCTTTTCGGGAGTGTAGGACGTGCTGCAATAACATATTCTGTTTGAATGAATTTAGCTTCATTACCTACTCCTCCAACTTCGCGCTCCCCCTGCACCAACAGGAGATAAAGGAACCCATTTGCGGCACTACCAAAATCATACATCACAGGTTCAGGGACTACAATGATGTTTCCAACCGTATCAACTGCGATGCCAGGGGAAATATACACAAATTGATCTGTAGGATCATTAGCTTTCACTTCCAAACCGGTAAAAATACCCGTCCCATGGGCAACAAGGGTATGGGCTTTTATAGCCAGTCTGTGTTCCCCGTGGGCAGCTTCCCAGACTTCGGCTGTAACTGCCATGCCGTCGA
>DNDT01000457.1 GCA_003487525.1 Flavobacteriales bacterium | reverse complement strand
ATCTCAGGATACGTGGATGCATACAGAGCTTTTGGAACAAAAGAATACCTGGAACGGGCAGTTAAAAACGCCCAGTTTATCTGGGACGTGCAATTTAAAGATAAGAAGGTACTCCTTCACAATTACAAAGCCGGAGTAAGTACGATTCCTGCATTTTTAGAAGATTACGCGTATGCAATACAGGCATTTACCGATTTGTACCAGGTGAGTTTTGAGCAAGTTTGGCTGGACAGGGCTCAGGTGTATGCAGATATCTGCATCAAGTCATTCTACAATGAAAAAGAAAGACTTTTCTTCTTCACTTCAGAAGATGAAAAACTTTTGGTCGCCCGAAAAATTGAGGTGAATGACAATGTCACACCGGCTGCAAATTCGAGTATGGCAAGGAACTTGTATTTACTCGGTAATTTAACCGATAACAAAAGCTACTCCCAAATATCCAGAAGTATGATGAACCGGATTCTCCCGGGTATGGCCTCGTATGGATCGGGATATTCCAACTGGGGGTTTCTGGCACTGGCAGAAGCATTCCCATTTTACGAAATTGCCGTCGTCGGTCCGGAATACAATGAAATAATAAAACGTTTCGGTAGTCGTTACATTCCAAATTCCGTTTTACTCGGTAGTCCGGAGGAAAGTACCTTGCCATTGCTCGAACACAAATATGTCAAGGGTGAAACCATGATCTACGTATGTGTCGACAAGTCGNNGAGGTGGATAAAGCAGTTGAACAAATCAGGTTTTGAGCGCGCGTTTCATTTTAGTTACACTTTTCTTCTGTCTTGGTCTTTCAACGAACAAGGCGCAAATACCGGACAACCCCAGTTTGGAGACACAGTGGGTTGATTTATTTCCGAAGAAATTAGTGCAGGATCACGGAATTAAGAGCATTCGAGCCACGTATGCCATTAAATACGACCGCCAGAAAATGCACTTTACAAACAGAGAGCTGCGGTATTACTTTGATGAAAAAGCCAGGTTGATAAAGATGGTCGAATTGAACATTTACGGTAATCGACTGGACTCGGTGGTCGATCAGTATTTTTACGAAGGAAAACATTATCTGTCCACTCAACTGCACAGCGATGCACAGTCAAACACGGTGTATAAAATAGAGCGGGAAGGGAATTCCACTATTTCGAGTGCCTACCTGATTCCAAAGGATTTGACGTGGAATGTAAATCTAAACTCAACCTTTCTCCTATGGTCAGATTCCATCAGGAATGAACAAAACAGGGTTACTTATTACAATCGGTATAAAAAGCCCTACAAATACTATGTTGAAGAACCATCAGACAATCGCGCAATTTTAAAAATCTCGGAATATTTCCAGGGTGGAAAAATCAACAGCATTCAAACATTAAAGATTAAAGACGAAAAGGTTGTGACCAGCATTGAAGAAAAGAATTTCAACAAATTATTGTTTAACTGGAAGCGAGAATATTTCTACGATGACAACTACTTGTTGTTGCAGGAGCAGTACTTTAAAAAAGGCATGCTGGCAAGCCTTCGAAAAATATCATACGGTTCTGATGGCCTGCCCGAAGTGGATATCACGAGAGACGAAGCAACCACCAGAATGACCATCGTTCAATACACCTACGAAAAATCGAAATGACGTCATTTACCGAATTGGGAATTCCCGACAACCTGATCAAGACACTGGAAAGTCAAGGGATTAGCCAACCTTTCCCCATTCAGGAACAAGGCATTCCGGCCGTATTATCCAGGAAAGATGTCCTCGGAATTGCCGAAACCGGTTCGGGTAAAACCGTGAGTTATGTATTGCCCATCCTGTTACATCTGCAAAAACAAAACCTCGTAAATAACAGATCGGCAGATGTACTGGTGTTGGTTCCTACCCGCGAGCTGGCCGTCCAGGTACAAAGCGTTTTCAAAAGTTTTGTCCCGGCACTTTCAACTCCGCTAAAATCGATGGCGGTATATGGCGGAGTATCCATCAATCCGCAGATGAAAAATCTGAATGGCGTGAATATTTTAATTGCCACCCCGGGAAGACTGTTGGAACTAATTGAAAACAATGCCATTGGACTTTCCAAAATAACGACCCTTGTACTGGATGAAGCGGACAAGATGCTAAATCTTGGCTTTAAGGATGAGATGGATCGCATTTTTAAATTCCTGCCAGGGAAACGCCAGAACCTTCTTTTCTCAGCCACTTTAAGCAAAGAGGTGACCAACATGACCGGATTACTGTTGACCGATCCGATCGTCATTAACATCAAACCCAGGAATGATGATGAGGTGTTGATCAATCAATTGGGATACTTTGTAAGTGAGGAAAAAAAAGGCCCCCTACTCCGCTTCCTGATCAGACAAAACAATCTGCAACAGGTTTTGGTTTTCACTTCATCAACACATAAAGCCGACCGGGTAGCCGAAAAACTATTTAAGAATGGAATTGACGCACTGTCCATTCACAGTAAAAAAAGCCAGGGAGCCAGAACTGAAGCCCTCAGTGATTTTAAACAGGGACACATTCGTGTTTTGGTAACCACCGATTTGTTGGCAAGGGGAATCGACATTGAATTTCTTCCATGTGTCATCAATTACGAGCTGCCCCGGTCACCAAAAGATTACATCCACCGAATTGGCAGAACAGGCCGGGCTAAATCCCCGGGCGAAGCCATTTCTTTTGTCACGCCAACTGACGAACATCATTTCAGGGTAATCCAGAAAAAAATGGGGAAAGTGGCGACGATGATTGATGCGGATGGGTTGGATCTTGCGGGAAGTTGAAGAGTCGAGGAGTCGATTAGTCATTTAGTAAAACTGCTTAAACTGACCTATATCATTTTATACAAAGACACATTCCTTACCTTTATCCGTGCTCATTCTTACAGCGCATGATGGAATATCTCGGTGAATTTTTGAATCAAAAAGCATACTGGCTGGAATTCAGGAAATTCATGGATGAAGACTTTCCGAAAGCACACTGGACCTGCGTGATATTTGCAAATAACTTCGTCAGCACGGATTACTTCAATCACTTCATGATGACCTGCATTGAAAACAACGCAACGAGTGTAATCATTACAGGCAGGTATGGATACGAACTCCTGGAAAAAACCTATCCGCTTGAGAGGCAAACAGATCTCTTCGAAACACCGCTGGAAGTAGGTAAAACGGAAATCGTTTTTAACCAGGAAAACTTTGCCGAAAGTTGCTATTCAAGTTTTTCTCACAATTA
>DNDT01000411.1 GCA_003487525.1 Flavobacteriales bacterium | reverse complement strand
GTACAACCTTGTCGATACCGCTCCGAAAAGAACAGCCCTTATTAAGGAACTTGAGGCTGCACCTGAATTTTGCTTTGACACGGAAACCACCGGTTTGGACCCGCTTGTTGCAGACATTATCGGCATGTCGTTTAGCTGCAAAAAAGGCGAAGCCAGCTATGTTCCATTGCTGGGGAATGAAGAAGAAGTCATTTCGATCTTAAACGAATTCAGGCATTTATTTGAAAACGAGGAAAAAATCATCATAGCGCAAAATTTAAAATATGACCTTAAAATTTTGCACAAATACGGTCTGAGTATCAAAGGGAAGGTCTTTGATACCATGATCGCTCACTACATTCTGCATCCCGATTCAAGGCATAACATGAATGTCCTGGCCGAAACCTTTCTTAATTACCGGCCCATTTCCATTGAAACCCTTATCGGTAAAAAAGGAAAAAACCAGACCAGCATGAGAGACGCAGATCTGAACAAAGTTTCGGAATACGCAGGTGAAGATGCAGACATCACCTTTCAACTCAAGGAGGTTTTTGGTCCGCTTCTCGAAAAAGATAAACTGACAGATCTTTTTAACAACATTGAAATGCCTCTTGTTCAAGTGCTTGCAGAGATGGAAGAAGAGGGTATTCGACTCGATGTCGACACGTTGAAAGCTTTTTCCAATGAACTGACAGCCGACTTAACAGACCTGGAAAAAGACATTCTCAAAATGGCGGGAACCGATTTTAACATTGATTCCCCGAAACAACTGGGTCAAATTTTGTTTGAAGTACTGGTGATCACAGACAAGCCACCAAAGACAAAAACAGGTCAGTATTCCACGAGCGAAGATGTTCTGGCAAAACTGACAGGAAAGCATGAAATTGTGGAGAAGGTATTGAGTTACCGTTCGCTCAAAAAGCTAAAAACAACGTATGCCGATTCCCTGCCGAACGAGGTTAGTGAAATGACCGGTCGCATTCATACTACCTATTCTCAAACCATCGCTGCGACAGGCAGGTTGAGCAGTGTAAGTCCAAACCTTCAGAACATTCCGATTAAAACAGCTCGTGGCAGAGAGATCAGGAAGGCGTTTATCCCGAGGGATTCGAATCATCTTTTGCTGTCTGCGGATTATTCTCAAATTGAGCTGAGAATTATTGCAGCGTTAAGTGGAGATGAAAACATGATTGCCGCCTTCAAAAACAACGAAGACATTCACACCTCGACAGCTGCAAAAATTTTCGGAGTAAAGCCCGATGAAGTAGACAGGGAGATGCGCACAAAAGCCAAGTCGGTGAATTTCGGGATCATTTACGGTGTGTCTTCATTCGGCCTTGCGCAAAACATCAACAGCAGCAGAAGTGAAGCAAAGGAAATCATCGATTCTTATTTTGCACAATATCCCGGTGTAAGGCAATACATGGATCAGAGTATTGAAAATGCCAGAAAACAAGGGTATGTCGAGACCATTATGAAACGGAGAAGATACCTTCGTGACATCAATTCATCGAACGGTATTGTCAGGGGTGCCGCCGAAAGAAATGCCATAAACGCACCCATCCAGGGAAGTGCTGCCGATATCATTAAGTTGGCAATGATTAACATTCACAGGCAAATGGAAAAAGAAAATTTTTCTTCCAAAATGCTGCTTCAGGTGCATGACGAATTGGTGTTCGATGCACGTAAAGATGAATTGGATCGCCTGAAAATACTGGTAAGACAGAATATGGAGCATGCCGTTAAATTGGACGTTCCGTTAATCGTCGAGATGAATGCCGCCGACAATTGGTTGGATGCACATTAATTCTATTAATGTTAATATGGTATATTCGTGTGAATTGAAATTGATTTTAAATCCTTTTTAAATGAAAATTTTTAACCCAATGGTCCTGAATGCATATCCTGTATTCCCTTTGATCATCCTGTCGTTCACTTTGTTTATCGGTTGTGCTGAAGCACCGAATGAAAATTCAGATAATCAAGCTGTTGTTGATGAATCATTTGAAAGCGAATTGGATGAAATTGACTCAAAACGAGCTCTTTTGGTTGAGAGTATTATTCGTTCCTCCCCAACCATCAGTGAGACATCCGAGATTTTTGCCGTTCTTGGCAACAACTACAACCGGGAATACCTGAACGACATAAAAAACGTCGATAATTACACCACGCTCAAAGATCAGGGGATCAATCTGGGGACATACCTTGCCGATATTGGCTATATAACAACCTTCGAGCAAAGCCAGGAAGTGCTGTTCTATATGAATTGCGCAAAGAAGATGTCTGAAGGAATTGGCGTCAGTGATGTTTTTGACGAAGAAACCGTGGAGCGAATGGAGATGAACATTAACGACAAGGATTCCATCCTCGATATTATATCTGAATTGTACTGGAAAACAGATGTTTTTCTCAAAGAATTGAACAGGGAAAACATCTCAGCCCTGATTATTTGCGGTGGATGGATTGAAGGAATGCATATCGGAAGCAGGATTATTACCGATGACTTTGACAGTGATATTGTCTACGCCCGATTGAAAGATCAGCACTCCACGCTTAAAAAAATACTTCGTTTGCTCGACACCTTTGAAGACGATGAAAACGTCGAATATTTTAAGGTTAAACTGAACGACATTAACAATGATTATCTTTCGTTGCCCAAACCAGAGGTTGTTGTTAAGACAAACGACGTAACAAATACTGAAAAACAGATTCTTAAAGTGATCGCCGAAAAAATAGAGCTTGTCAGAAATGAAATTTGCTTACTCTGACTAGCGAACCGCGATCTTTTTAATCGAGGTCCTTCCGTTTGCATCTGTTAAGCTCAAGAAGTAAATCCCTGAACTAAAGCTGGTGACATCAATCTGAAGTGTCGCACCACCTTTGACTTCTCTGTCAATACTACGCCCGAATACCGTTCTGCCCGAAAGATCTTTTATTTCAACCTGACCGGAACCGATATTGGTATTTGAAAAGTCAACGGTTAAGAGATCACTTACTGGATTTGGGTAAACCAAAAAGTTTGCGTTTCGTTCCAGTTCATCTATTCCGGTAGTGCTTGAGATGTTTATATCGTCGATATAAATGTTGTTTCCTATTCCGGAAATAAATTCAAACTTGAATTTCACGTTGTCTTTTGAGCTTACGAAACTGGACAGGTTTACGGCAATTTCTTTCCATTGGGATTTGTCGGCCGGAACAAACTTCTGGCTATAATACTGGGTAACAGATTCCAGGGCAGCTGCATTTTTTACGCTAAGAATACTCCAGTTTTCACCGCAGTTATAGGAATA
>DNDT01000303.1 GCA_003487525.1 Flavobacteriales bacterium | reverse complement strand
CTGAGCATATCCATAACACCAACTCCCGGAAGCGCGACTTTCATCAGGTCCGGGCGCTGCGTCATAACGGCACCCACCAACAATCCACCGTTCGACCTTCCGGAAATCACCAATTTTTCAGAAGACGTATATTTTTGATCAATCAGGTATTCGGCGGCACTGATAAAATCATCAAAGACATTTTGCTTATTCAACAGCATTCCCGCCCTGTGCCATGTCTCACCGTATTCACCTCCTCCCCTCAGATTCGGAACGGCATAAACGCCTCCGCATTCTATCCAGGGAATGATGGATGAATTGAATCCCGATGTCAGGCTAATGTTAAATCCTCCATATCCATAGAGTAGCAGGGGATTATTTCCATCAAGCACCAGGTCTTTTTTGTGCACGATGAACATGCTGATCCGGGTTCCGTCTTTTGAAGGATAAAAGACCTGTTTTGACTCAAACTGATCCGGGTTAAAAACAAGGTCCGGCCTGAAATATAAAGAGGACTGATTTTGTGCAATATCATACCTGAAGATGGTACCCGGCTCCGTGAAGGAAGAAAAAGAGTAAAATGCTTCACTGTCTTTTTTCCGCCCGTTAAACCCACCGGCGCTTCCGGGTCCCGGCAAGATAATTTCTGTTTCATCCTTCCCCTCGTAATTGTACCGGTAAACCACATTCATGGCTTGCTTGAGGTATCTGGCAAAAAGGTACCCACCGCATGTATTGACATCCTGCAAGAGATAATCTTTTTCGTCAAGAAGGGTCGTCCAGTGTTCTTTTTGGGGCATGGCCGGGTCGAGAGAAACCAACTTGTAGTTTGGGGCGTCAATGTCGGTTCGAACAATAAATCTACCATCGGAATGGTCGATCACACTTGACTTGTGCTCAAATCCCGTAAATAACGGGCGAAATTCGATGTCGCCGCTGTTTAGCGGTGTGTAATGACATTCGAACCCGTCGGTTCCTTCGGCTATATACAGAAAGAGGAATTCACCATCTTCAGATACATAGGCGGAGTGGTATCGCTCGGGATGCGCCTCGTCTTTGTAAACCAATTTATCCAGGGACTGATTCTGACCAAGAGCATGGTAATAGACGCTGTGATATGCATTGAAAGCGGAGTAATCCGAACCTTTCTCCGGCTCCGGATACCTGCTGTAATAGAACCCGTCGCCACTCCAGCTGGCCCCTGAAAACTTTACCCACTTCAGGGTGTCCCCGGTTGATTTCCTTTTTTCAATGTCAAATACCACGAGTTCTCTCCAGTCTGAACCGGCCTTTGAAACGGAGATTGCAACAAATCTTTCGTCTTTCGACATCCCGCTCATGTGCATCGTGGTAGTCCCTGTTTTATCAAATTCATTCGGATCAAGAAAGACTTCTTCCATCTCGTTAAGCGCACTTTTAATATAGATAACATCCTGATTTTGAAGGCCATTATTGCGATAGTATAAATAGTACGAGCCGGCTCTGACGGGCGCGGTAAACCGCTCGTAATTCACAAGAGATTCCAGGCGGTTTCTCAATTGACCCCTGAACGGAATCGCCTCTAAAAAACTGTTTGTGAATGCATTTTGCCTGACAACCCATTCTTCGGTACTACGTGAAGTGTCGTTTTCCAGCCACCTGTAAGGATCAGGAACGACGGTTCCAAAATAGGTATCGCTCTGATCTGTTTTTTGAGTTTCGGGGTATTGAATGCCATTCGATTGCTTTGCGGAATCACATGAACATAGCAATGTGATAGCCAGCAGACTAGTTAAGGTTGCTTTCATAAAGATAAAGGAACAAAAAAGGCGGTGAATTCACCGCCTTCTCCTTTAATTTTCAAGTTTCNNCTTTATCCGATAAAGCTGCATTTCACTGATTCCAAACTGTTTGGCAAGAATTTTAAATCGTGTTTTTCGGTTTGGATCGAAAATCTTCTTTTTGAGCAGCATTACCTGTGTAGAAGTAAGTTTATGCCCTTTCTGCGGCTTTCTGAGCAAGCGCAATTCACGGGCTTTCTTCACAAACGGACTGCTTTGCTGATGGATTTCCATTTCGCGTTTGGTGGCCCACTGCAAATTACTGATGTGATTGTTTTTCTTATCAAAATCAAGGTGAAGGACGTAAACTTCTTCGTCCCTGGTTTTTTTGATAAAATACTTGGCAACCAAACGGTGCACATAATAGGTTTTGTCCTTCCCTTTAGGCCGGACTTTTAAGATGGGATATCCTCCAATAAGGCCTCCACGCAATATACTGCCGTCTTTGATGTTTGTTTTAAAACTCATAACACGGCCGTAACTCGATACGGCATATTTTAGGCGTATTCCAGGCGGAATGACGTCGATCTCTTTCCAGATCTCGTCGCTGAAAGTGTTTAACATTGGCTATAGAATAAGAGTGTACTTCAAATATAAAAAACTAATGCTACGAAGCCTGATTAAACTCGAAAATTTCAATCAGGCTGTATAATAGGATTAAAAGAATGTGAAAATCTTTACTCGATGCGCCATCATTTCGAGACAAAATGTGTACAAGTGGATGAGAGGCTAAAATGTTAAATTCACAACATCGGACCATTGCTATCGGATTTCATTGAGGGAACAGAGCTTTTTAAAAGAGCTTTGATGATATTTGCCGTTCGGAGGATTATGTCGAACATGACGCTAAGGAACTTTATTATTTCAGTCGCCACCCTTTTTGCTGTTAGCGAGACCGGCCTTGCCCAAAAAACGGATCAGGTTATTCTGACGAATGGGGATCACATTACCGGAGAGATTAAAAAACTTGACCTGGACATTTTACAGTTCAAGACATCCACCATGAGCACTGCCAATATTAAATGGCAGAAAGTGAGTAATTTATACGCACCCGACAAATCGTTCCAAATCGAATTGAAGGACAAGACAAAGCTGTTTGGAAATCTTGACAGCAGTTTAAGTCCGGGAGTAATGATCGTCAGGAATCAGGTTGGGATCTACGAAATTCAACGGGAGAAAATAGTAACCATTTACCAGGTCAAACAACTGTTTTGGAAGCGATTTTCGGGTAGCCTTAGCGCCGGGATAAGCTACACGAAAGCAAGCAATATTTTGCAATCCAACGGAGCGGGAGACCTTTCCTATACGGAAGACAAGCATTACGGATCGCTGCGATTCGACATGCTGCAGACCCTGCAAAACGACACCATTTATGTGGCAAAAAAAGACCTGTCACTCAACCTCAATAAAATGCTGCTGGCCAATCAGTTTGTTACCTTATTCTTGTCCGGACAGGAAAACACGGAGTTGGGAATCGAATACAGGATGAGTGCGGGAGGAGGATACGGGGTTGATTTGTTGCACACGAACGTTTCCCGAATCAGGTTTATCGGGGCCTTCATTCAAAATGAGGAAAAAGGACTTGGGGAGTCTTCGGTGACAAAGAACCAGGAAGGTTTGGTGAAAATGGACATCAACATATTTAAATATACCGACCCTGAAATTTACGTGAATGCATTTGCAAACTGGTATCCCAGTATAACGGTTCCGGGACGAAACAGGGTTGAGGCTGAGTTGCAGATCCGGTTTGAACTCTTTGATGATTTTTTCCTGGAGTTCAAGGTTTACAACAACTACGACAGCAAGCCGGTTTCAACAAGTTCTTCTAACAGCGACTACGGATTAATCAGCCGCCTGACTTATACCTTCGGGCTTTAAAATTTTATGGATGAGAGAATTGGTAGTAAATGCACGTTTTCTTAGCCAGCCCATAACCGGTGTACAGCGGTTTGCGATTGAAGTGAGCAGGGAGTTGTTAAAATCGGAAATTCCGGTTCGATTTCTCTGCCCAAAAAATAGTATTCATCACGAAATAGCGGAGGAGTTTAAGGCGGAAAAATGCGGGACGCTGAGCGGAACCGCCTGGGAACAAATCGATCTGCCGCGGATGCTTAAAAAACAAAAAAAACCACTTTTGCTCAACCTTGCCAATACGGGCCCTCTGGCGTATCGGAATCAGGCGCTCGTCCTGCACGACCTGGCATTTTTGGTTCACCCGGAATGGTTTTCAAAGAAGTTTGTTTTTTGGTACAGATTTCTTATTCCCAATTTGCTTCAAAAGGCAAAGATCATTTTTACCGTAAGTGAATTTTCAAAAAATGAAATCACCAGGTTTTGGCCCGGGATTGAAGGCCGGGTGTTTGTAGCGGGAAACGGACTTCCCGGGTTAAACACCGGTGACGAGGCAGCGACCAATCTCCCTGAAAACCCATATATCCTTTGTGTTTCGGGAAACAACAGAAGAAAAAATGGTGAATCTGTGATGGAAGCCATGAATTTATTAAACGAACCGGGGCTTCGGCTTTTGATGTTGGGCAGAAGAAATGAAAATTTCAGAACCCCTTCGCGTATTGGAAACGCACCATCCATGTCTCCGAAAATTGAGTTTTTGGAAGATGTCAGCGACACACAACTGGCATCCCTTTATCAACATGCCGAGGCGCTTGTCTACCCCTCTTCTTACGAAGGGTTTGGCCTTCCGCCATTGGAGGCCTTGTCATACAATTGCCCAAGTATTCTGACAGACATCCCGGTTTTCAAGGAGATATACGAAGGCGCCGCCCTTTTCATCCCGGACGCCAAACCCGAACACATCGCGAAGGGGATTGAGCAAATCAGGCATGAGTCAGGATTGAAAGAAACAATCATTTCCAGGGGGAAGGACGTTGTCGAACGACATTCATTTAAAAAAGTATGCGAACGAATGATTCAAAGGCTGTTTCCAAAAGAACAGGGCAAAAAAAACCCAGCGGAGAAATGAAGATCGCATACATTCAGGATTGGTTAACCGTTGACGGGGGTGCTGAAAAAGTGACCCGGGAAATCCTGTCGCTCTATCCGGAAGCGGAAGTATTCAGTCTTATAGATTTTATGCCGCATCAAACAAGGCAAGATGTCTTGTTTGGTAAAAAGGCGAAAACGTCCTTTTTGCAATTTATGCCCTTGGCCAAAAGACACTATCGCTGGTATCTGCCTATTTTTCCCATGGCCATTGAAAGCTTCGATTTAAAAGCATATGACTTGATCATTTCTTCGTCCTACGCTGTTGCGAAAGGAGTGAAAAAAGGGCCGGGGCAAAAGCACATTTGTTACTGCCACAGTCCAATGCGCTACGCCTGGGACCTGCAGGAGGAATACCTGAATGACATGGCCGGAAAATCGACAGTGCTGAGAGGCATAATGCGCTTTTTTTTAAATTGAATTAAAAAATGGGATGCAAGAACCGCCGATCGCGTCGATTGTTTTATTGCAAATTCGAACAATGTAAAAGCCAGGATCTTGAACAATTACAACAGGGAGAGCCGGGTTATTCACCCGCCGGTTAAACTGGATAAAATTGATTTGATGGAGCGGAAAGAGGACTATTACCTGGCCGCATCCCGTCAGGTACCTTACAAGAAAACCGACGTGATAATAGAGGCTTTTTTAACCATGCCAACAAAAAAACTCATTGTGACAGGAGATGGACCAATGTTGAAGGAGCTGAAGAGATTGGCCGGAAACGCCGAAAACATTCAGATTTTAGGCCACGTAACAGAGGAAAAATTGCGTTCACTGATGGGGAAGGCAAAGGCATTTATCAACGCCTCGTTCGAAGATTTTGGAATTTCACCCATTGAGGCGTTGGCCAGCGGAACACCTGTCATTGGCTATGCAAAAGGAGGCTTGCTTGAAACAACAGAGGAAAACAAATCAGCCGTTTACTTTAGAAATCAAAACGCTCTGGCCATCGCAGATGCGATTCATTTATTTGAAAAAACTAAATTAGACAAGGCGGAAGAATTGCGAAAATCTGTAGAAATTTTTAACCGGGACAATTTTAGATCTCACTTTAAAGAAGCGGTAAATTCATGTCTAGCAGGCTGATATATACGAAACAGGCATTTTTTATTTGCACCGTATTGGTTGTCGCATTTCCAATTTGGCCTATTCGATGGGCAGCCGGATTTATTGTCCTTTGGTTTTCCACGTCAATCATCAGTCTGATATTAAATGGCAAAAAAGATTGGACCAAGAATTTGGCCCTGCTTTTGCTTTTTGCGTCACTTTTTCTGTATTACGCCGTGTCATTTTTGTTCGTGGAGATGCCCGAAGGCTCCATACACTATCTGGAACGAAGCCTGAGTCTTTTGGTTTTTCCACTCGGGTTTTATTTTGTTGATCCGGGCTTTCAAAAAAAACAACGAAACTGGCTGCTTCTTACATTTGAATTGGCCTCATTTGTGCTAACGGCCTACATTGCTTTTGATACCATACCTATTATTGTCAAACATTGGGACAAGGTTAAAATGGGCACGGAATTTAGCTGGGCGTTTCGCTATCACGTCGAGAACCTGATAAAAATTCACCCGACGTATCTTTCGTTGTTTTTACTCTTTTCGGTGTTTTTAAAAATGCACCGGCTTGTGGAGCGAGATATGGCTCAGCCCTGGTGGGATGTGTCGTGGAATGCTTTTCAAATGGCCCTGATGTTGCTTTGCTCCCTGTTGCTTTCTTCCCGCGGACCACTGATTGCATTTGGAGTTGCATTGTTGGTATATTTTATTCAGGTCAACTGGAAACGAACCATTATTGGACTTGCCGCTGCTTTGCCAATTGTCGCGTTGTTGTTTATTAATGTTCCCGCAATTAGCGGTCGGTTCAGCGAATTGACAGATGCCAATCGAACCAATCAGGAAAAAGAACTTAACTCGGTCAGTATCCGATTCGAAATATTCAAATGTACCTCTGAAATACTGAGCGATCATTGGCTCCTGGGTGTAGGAATCGGGAATGTCCAACCGGCATTGGACGATTGCTACGTGAACAACGGCAAGGAGGAACTTCGTAAAATGCAGTTTAATACCCACAACCAATATGCACACGTCTGGATGGCCAACGGGTTACCCGGACTGATCATTTTTATTTTGATGCTCGGAATTCCACTCTATTTGAGCATTAGAAAAAGGGACATACCCTATCAGGTCTTTTTGCTGATGGTCGGGATATGCTTCTTTACGGAGAATCTTTTGGACCGTCAACACGGAGTGGTATTTTTTGCTTTTTTCAACACCCTTTTCGCGTTCCACCTAATTTCTCCGATTAAGCGCTAATTTTCTATTTTTACAGCCATATAGATTATGGCGGCCAGGTATTCTCAGTATATTAAACTGACTCATTTCATAGGGGACCTACTCATATTAAACGTCGCCAATCTATTTGCGAACTATCTGAAATTCAAAAATTTCGACATTTTTGAAAGTCCAAAGCATTATTACATCATTCTGATAAATGTTATCTGGCTGATACTTATTCTGGTAAACAGACCCTATCAAATTTCAAGGGTCACACAGGTAATTAAGGTCATAAGATCACAGGCCTATCTCATCGGGCTCCACTTTCTTTTTATATCGTCCTTTTATTTTTTCGCCAACAAACTAGGATACAGCAAGGAATATATTTTGACATTTTACAGCTTGCTGCTAATGCTGAGCGTGATTTCCAAAACGGTCTTCGTCGTTGTGGTCAGAAGGTTTCGCAGAAGGGGATTCAACTTTAAGAAAATTGTCATTGTCGGGTACAGCAAGCTCTCCAGGGAACTTGGCACATTCATCAATGAACACCCCGAATACGGGTACAAGATCATGGGGTATTTCGGCAATGAAAGCAATGGGGAAGAGCTATCCGGAGGATTTTCGGACGTAAAACAATATGTATTGGACCAACAGGTGGATGAGATCTACTGTTGCGTTCCCGTTGCCGACCATACCATCACCAGTCAATTGGTCGACTTTGGCGAGGAGAATTTGATCAGCGTCAAGTTGATTACGGACTTTCGCGAATTTTCTTTTAAACGAATGGAGCTTGAAAGATATGGCGATTTCTCGGTGATCAATATTACCTCAAGTCCTCTTGACGATTTAACCAATAAGGCGGTGAAGCGGATTTTCGATATCGCCGTGAGCTTTGTGGTTGTCTTTTTCATTCTGTCCTGGCTGACACCGCTTTTGGCCTTGATCATAAAAATTGAATCCAAAGGAACGGTCTTCTTTAAGCAAAGCCGAACGGGTCTTAGAAATAAAACATTCACCTGTTACAAGTACAGAACCATGACCAATGGGCAGGAAAATAAGCCGGGGACGGTGACAAAATTTGGCGAAATAATGCGAAGACTCGGCATAGACGAATTGCCTCAGTTCTACAATGTGTTGATCGGGGACATGTCGGTTGTCGGACCTCGCCCACATATGCTTGAGCACACAGAAGAGTATAAAAACCTTGCACAAAAGTTCATGGCACGCCATTCCATCAAACCCGGAATAACCGGACTGGCTCAGGCAAGAGGGTATAAAGGTGAGATCAAGTCTCAGAGCTTTATGAAAAACAGGGTTGTCCTTGATCGGTTTTACATTGAAAACTGGTCGCTTTTTTTCGACATAAAAATCATGTTGCTCACCATCAGCGAAATTCTTTTTGAGAAGCAAATCAAACAATCCTGATTCATGAGAATAGGAGGGCGAAGCGCTGCACAAATAACAAAAGCATTGTTTCATGGACAGCATTATG
>DNDT01000363.1 GCA_003487525.1 Flavobacteriales bacterium | reverse complement strand
ATTGACGGCGGCACGTTCAATTTGGTAGATTCAATGTACCTGGGAATAGATGTCGGAGAACGATCGCATATCGCCGTAGATGACATTGACGACGATGGATTTTTGGAATTTATTATCGGCAATAATGCAGGGGGTGTGAATTACTTCGAAACAGATTATGTACTTGGAATAGATGAACCGCACAATTCAATTGAGAAAGGATTTGATTTAAGAATTCAGAATCTTGACAAGAATACCATTCGTATTATTGTAAACAATGGAAATTCCAATTCAAACGCCAATTTGTTTCTTTACAATGTATCGGGACAATTGCTCCATTCCGGTGTATTTAAAGACATCATTGACCTATCCACTTCATCACTCAATAACGGCATGTACTTCATTTCGGTTGAAAGTGAAGGATTTGTCGAAAACCGAAAATTTATAAAACAACGATGAAAACACGTATAACCCTCGCAATTACCACAATCGGACTCAGTCTTCATTTGATGGGACAAAATGTTGTTACGCGAAATGACACCGTCTCGGTGGTTCATGGAAGTGATACATTAAAACTGGCATGGGCAAGCGGAATCAATGTTGCGCATATTTCAGAGATCGATTTAAATCTTGACGGCAAGATGGATTTGTTCATTTTCGAACCGAACAACGAATTAAACGACGAAACGGGAGATAAAATTCTTCCGTTCATCAATACAGGAGGGAGCGGAATTGGCTACCGGTATGCACCGGAATACAGAGCGGAGTTTGTAAACAAGGGCGTTATTCTTGAAGGAATGACCATGCTCAGGGATTACAACTGTGACGGTAAAATGGACATTTTCACCCACGACATACGCGACAGGGTTACCGTATACAAAAATACTTCTACCACCAGCCTTACGTTTAAACTGGTTACAAAGGCACTTAAAACGGACACCTCTGCTCTTCCCCCTAATTTTTTTCACTCGGGTGAAATTTACTGGAATTGGGAAGACATGATATCCATTACCGACATAGACAGCGACGGGGATCTAGACATTCTCACCATAGACTACAGTGGATCATTTGTCGAGTACCATAAAAACATGTCCATGGAAAAATACGGTAATTGCGACAGCCTCGTTTTTGAATTAAAAAACACATGTTGGGGTTATTTTGCAGAAGACTTTGGTACAATTACGCTGGACACATGTAACCCATATGGAAACGTAACCAATCCGGAAATAAAAGGGAAAGGAAG
Source organism: Flavobacteriales bacterium (assembly GCA_003487525.1). Lineage (GTDB taxonomy): Bacteria > Bacteroidota > Bacteroidia > Flavobacteriales_E > Vicingaceae > UBA11591. Next base: position 2,710 of record DNDT01000363.1, on the reverse strand, counting down.
TTCCGGTGGCAGTTCTAAAGGGGCAAAACACTCCAACACGTCCCTGATGGCCATTGACCTTGATGGGGATGGAGATAAGGATTTAATATCCGGTGATGGTTTGAGAAATTTCTTGTACGCTTACATCAATGGAGGTGATAAAGACAGTTCAAAAATTACTTCTTATGTCTTAAAATACCCTGCGGCTAAACCCGCCGACATGATTGTTTACGGAATACCCTCATACGTCGATGTAAACCACGACAATAAAAAAGACCTGATTGTATCACCCAGGTATGATCTGTATAAGGATTACAATTCAGTTTGGTTGTATAAGAACACAGGGTCTACGAGCAATCCGGCCTTTGCGTTCGAGACTGAAAGCTTCTTGCAGGGAGAAATGATCGATGTGGGCTATAAATCAAAACCCGTTTTTTTCGATTACAATCAGGACAGTCTTTTGGACCTGGTCGTTGGTAATTATGGATATTTTAAAAATTTTGCCGTACAGTACAACGATTATTCATCGCAACTTGCCCTTTACGAAAATGTCGGTTCCCTTCAGGCTCCCGCATTTAAATTGGTCGACCTCGACTTTGCAGGACTTTCGACCATAAATCTTAACGTGGCAAAAAACAAACCTTCTTATGGCTTGCACCCTACATTTGGTGATCTGGATGGTGACGGTGACGAAGACCTGATTCTGGGGGATTACAGGGGGAAACTGCACTATTTCACGAACAACCCCGTGAATGGAAAAGCGAATTTCACACTTGACACACCCGAATTTTTAAGCATTGCAGGAGTCGAGTCTACTCCTCAGTTGTTCGATCTTGACGACGATGGCAAGCTTGATTTACTGGTTGGAGAAAGCGAAGGTTCATTTAATTATTTCAGGAACGAGAGCAATGGTTCACTTAAATTCACGCTGCTGGATGACAGTTTGGGAAACATTAATGTAAGAGAATGGTGGGACTGGACAGGTAACAGCGTTCCTTATTTTTACCGGGATGACAGCCTGAATACGGTTCGTATGCTCGCAGGAACAAAACTTGGAAGAATTCAATTGTATGACTCCATTGTTGTGGGTGACACATTAAGACAGAAATTTCATCTGGTGGAGTACAGTTATCAGAATATGTATGACGGTATTTATTCCTCCATTAGCGGAGGTGACCTTAACAACGATGGTTCCCTTGATTTTGTACTTGGCAACAGGTCGGGCGGAGTGACTCTGTTTACCAGTGAAGACTCCATATATATACCTGGGATTTCGGAACAGAAATTTACAAATCTTAGTTCTAAATTATACCCAAATCCTGCGGGGGATGAAATTACGATTGTCATTGACGGAGCCGACGGCGAAACACTGGACTATCACATATTCAATTCGATGGGACAAGGCATGTCTTTAACCAGGGGCAGTTCAAACCACAGAATAAATGTTTCCTCCCTTAAAAACGGAATTTACTTTGTTCGGATAGAAAATAAAAACCGCTCCATTTCAATAACAGAGCGGTTTGTAAAAGTCAACTAATATCAGGTACTACCTCATGTTGTCGTAAGCGGTTTTTACCTCGCGAACGGCTGTTTCCGAATCCCTTAGCAGGGCCATTTCCTCATCGTTAAGGTCTAGCTCTATGATTCGTTCTATTCCGTTTTTACCAAGAATAACCGGAACTCCCAGATAAAGGTCTTTAACGCCGTACTCACCTGTTAACCAGGCACATACCGGGAATACTCGTCTTTGGTCCCTAACAATGGCTTCGACCATTTGAGCTGCAGCAGCTCCCGGAGCATACCAGGCGGATGTACCCATGAGATTAACCAATTCACCACCACCTTTTTTGGTTCGTTCAACAATTGCATTCAGTTTATCGGCGTCGATAAGCTCAGTGACGGGAATTCCACCCACAGTGGTATACCTTGGAAGAGGAACCATGGTGTCGCCATGTCCCCCCATCAAAACAGCCTGAATATCTTTTGGTGAAACATTCAGCGCTTCGGCTAAAAAGGCCCTGAATCTCGCTGTATCAAGTATACCTGCCATACCAAACACCTTTTTCGAATCGAATTTTGATGTGATATATGCCGCATATGTCATTACATCCAGTGGATTTGACACCACAATGATGATTGCATTCGGTGAATGTTTGACTATGTTATCGGTAACCGAATTAACGATACCCGCATTCGTCGCAATAAGATCGTCTCGACTCATACCCGGCTTCCTGGGAAGTCCTGAGGTGATGACAACAACATCGGATCCTGCTGTTTTGGTATAATCATTGGTCGACCCTATTACCCGGGAGTCGTAAAGGTTTACCGGCGCAGTTTGCCATATATCAAGCGCTTTACCCTCGGCAATACCTTCTTTAATATCTACAATGATAACTTCATTGGCCAATTCTTTGTGGGCAATAACATTTGCGCAGGTTGCGCCAACGTTTCCTGCTCCAACTACAGTAATTTTCATCAATCAGGGGTTTTAAAAATGGACAACAAAAATAGAAATAGGTTGCGAATAAAGAAATGACTTCTGGTAGGTATTTTGAAGAAAGATTGACGTTTTTTTGTTCGCCCCCCGAGGTCGGGGACTGCAATAAAAAAATGAACATTTTATGTATAAAAATTAAAATTCGACGCTAAAATGAGCGAATGAATTCGATATTTTAGAAAGTATCAGATCGAATTGTCCCCCAAATAATTCTATTTTTGAAATATATAAATA
>DNDT01000289.1 GCA_003487525.1 Flavobacteriales bacterium | reverse complement strand
AACTACACTCGTTTTGTTGATGTGACAAACTAAAGTGTTATAAATATTCGAACTTTTCCAAAAAGAAAAGTCCCGATGCTTTTAAGCTCATCTCTTATTGGCGCTTTAGAGGAAACGAACAAAGAGTTGGTCGGGTAAGGAAAGGATGTTGCCATCCTTTCCTCCCCTAAGAACCGGACATGAGAGTTTTCCCTCATCAGGCTCAAGCCTTCCAAACGTTCATCGAAGAGCGCGGCTTCACGCAGAAGTACTCTGTTGAAGGGATTTTCTTTGACGTTGTGTGAAGTAGTTAGTTTTTAGTGAAGAATATGCAGCCGACAAATGGGATGCCCAGCGCAGGTATCCCATCGGAGGAGATTAGACGATGCCTCAAACGTTTTAGTAATCTCATTAAAATTATGGAAAATACCCTTTAGAAACGTAGGAACACACCCGCTGCCAAAAACCACAAACTGCCGAGTATGGTTCCAATGAAATTCAATGTGATTCCCTGTTTTGCCTTCTTCCGTTCCTTGGGATACTCCTCTGTGATTTGGAAGAAAGATACCAGGCTCAGTATCAATCCTGTTAGCCCAATTGGCAAAAGCAACCAGAGAAGTGATACCATCAACCTGTTCAAACCGTTGAGGATGACCATGGACAGCAAGAGCAAGATTGTCATCAAACAATCCAGTATTCCAAGTCCCCACCCAACCCATGCTGACCAACGCACAAGCTTTACTTTCATTGTTAATATCTCCTCAATGACTTAACACTAACAGAAAATTAAACATTTGAATATCGTCTACAATTTTATTTAAATCTTCATTGATTTTGAATTTTTAAGTAGGTATATAAATAATCATAAATATGAATATGAGATCGAACAATACGCCTCCAGCAAAACTCCACCAGAAATAATCTTTCCAATTTTCCTTACTTATAGTTTTTCCCCACTTTTCAACTCTTTTGCAGCCAATCTGCATACCAATAAAACCGAACAAGGCTCCTCCTATAATAGTCGGAACAAATGTGCCGAATAAAGACCAGAAAGTGCGTGAATAAATCCCACAGGGAGTAATCGCTAAATCCCACCCTATTTCGACTTTAAATGAAGTAAAACAAATCTCTCCAAAATCTGAAAGGCCTATAAAAGTTTTCAGAACACTGTTGGGAATACCGCCAATAAGAGCTCCAATAATGCCAAAGAACATTCCCCTTCCAATTAACATCATTTTTTTCATTGAATATTCTCCTATAAAAACTTTGATTAAAGACAATATTCGTTATAAATATGCGGGCTAATGGCTTGCGGGCGGGTGGGACGTGGAGTCTGCCTGAGAGCAATATAAACCCGAAGCGAGAAAAATATATATAAATAGTCCAACTCAACGCATGAGTGCTGGGCATTCATCTTGTCGTATGTACGTTATGTTAGTTCACTTTCATTCGAAGTTTTTTCTTCTTGTGATGGTTCTAACGATCTCGAATATCATTTTGCTCAATGCTCCAAACTCTGCCAATATTGCAGATAACATTGTGATCAGCGTTTCATAATGTACTTTTGATATTTCAGCACTAAAGGATACTGTTCCAGAGTATTCATTGCACATGGCAAAAAAGTAATCTGTAGATATTCTTGGACCGAGTAATCTCATCATTCCAATGGGAAAACAAAAAAAGAACGTGATGATGAGAGTTATTGCAACAGCCTCGGCAATTGTACGGTGCTCATGCCATATGATTATCCACCACATATATATTATAGATAAGCCAATTAGTAATAGACTTCCTAAAGCCAACTGAAAAGGAAAGTCATTCAATTTTCTCGATAGCAAATCCAAACGCTTGTCGATTGTTGAGCGTTCTATTGTGATCTTATGACCCATCTCGATCCAGCAGGGTATTTGGTCAATTGAAATAAAAACTTTGCGAGAAATGTAAGGTTTATCGTCTAAAGATTGCCCCAGTCGAGTGATCCAGGGAGATGGAGTCAGATGAACATCGTAGTCAGGAGGATAATCTTCACTGACTGTACCGACCTGCCACTCAAACAATGGCATGCTTGATGCCCAAATGTTTAAGACCAATCCAGAAACTGCAAATATGAACGGGAGTAAGGCTCGTTTCATGGAGTTGATTTTCACAATCTTTACCTGACAAATTCTACATCATGAATTGACAACACACTACCTGTTTGTTATTGGCTGATGGAGTCGACCGATCTATAGTTGTTTTCTGCGAGAAATTGCATCGTTTATCGTATCAACGATTCTTTGGGCTTGGCTTTTGTCCCCTGTTCTGAAAATACTTATCTCGGGTTCACCCTTTAAATCAACTAAATTAACCTTATATACTGTGTCTGGCGGCAAAAGCCACATACCTAGTAGCGTTAAAAGAACTACGGATCCACATAGGTAAAATCCGTATTTCAAGAACTCAAGGAAACTATCAATATGTAAGTTTCCCAAAATGATGCAAGCAATAATGATGCCGATGTAGAAAACGGCATGTGCGCCACTATGAGTTTCGTTCACTGAAATTAATTCTGCTGAGGTAATATTTGCCAGTTCATGGATTTCATAACCGAAATCAACTTTGATGTTTGTTATTTTTACTAAACCCTCTTCGAATAGCGTGGTTTCAAAATTATCGTCATCCATTTTGTATCCTTTACAGGCTTGCCGACGACTATGAAAGTCACTTTAAGATTATACAATGCAACTGTGTGTGAATGAGCGGGCTAACTCTGTGTTAGGTGTCGCGCTACCTCAAGTTTTTTGAGTTATCGCAGCAATTCCTCTTTGCCTGTACATTCTCTGTTTAAGTTTTTTTTGAAACAATATAAGGGTTATCGATTGGCTGTTCTTTACTCAAATCACTGGAACACTTCAAACACAGTGAATATGAAGTGGAATTCTTGGCACCACACGAAGAACAAACAAAAATCTTCAAACCGTATTTTTCCACTCTCAATCTTTCTAAATCTGGGTTCGTAAATTCCTTTTTCCACATTTCTTGGGGCTCTGGTAATGGTTCAGGTAAACGGTTTTCATTTGATTCGGGTTGCTTTTCAATAAAACCTGCCAACACAATCCCTACCGCAAATCCAACAAAAATACCGATCATCGCTCCAAGAATTGCATGACCAAGAGCACCAATATCATGATTTGGAGATACATAAGCCCCAATGAAAAACCCCATTACTCCAAAGGTAAAAACTGTTCCAAAGATAATTAGCTGGGCAACAAGAGAATTCACGGTTTTCATAACTTACACACTGCTTTCTTCCTTGGAATATCTACTTATATTCAATCGAATATTTCATATGGAAATCAAAAGTTTGCCTCGTTAATAAGCTTTCCTTTTACGAATTATGATAGATGAGAATATAGCTCCTGTAATTGCTGCCAATGGTATAGTAATGATGAAAGTTGCGAATTCAAATACAGTTGAATTGAATGGAACCTGAAGCAAGCGATCCAGTTCCCCTTCTGCTGGCGTTCGGTAGTGCATGTAGTTTATTGACAGAGTCATGGGAAAACAACCAAACAAAACGACCATGCCAAATTGTGCCAAAAAGCTTGAAATTACAGAGCCTAATGCACCTGATTTTATTGTCAAGGGAGATTTCATTGAATGCAGGATGGTATACAGTGCTGCAATTACTAAAGTCACTGCTGGAGCTCCGAGAAGGATAATGGAATCAGAAATTTGTCTGGCAATGCGTCTTGTTTCGACCAGTTTCTCGCCCATTCCAAACGGAATATCAATAAATTGATAACAAGCAAAAAAGAAGATTAGCAAATGCAGGATGATTCCAATTAGGACCGTCCCCAACATTGAAACTTTCTGAATATTCATCCTTAGACTCCTGAGAAACGATTAGAAATAGAACGTTTTCAGTGCAGTGAAATAGAAAGTCCAACAAGGATATAGACGGCTAATTCCATATAACTACTTATGGGCAGTGAGCTCCGTCTAATCACCTATACACGGTAAAAAATTCGCTAAAACTACAGTTTGTTCTCAATAAATGTTGTTTTATAGGTTTACCAATAATCCAGCCACTTCCCCCATTATACGCACATTTACTTGCTTACAACTCCACCACCGTGGACTCTGCATCTTTCACCGTCACCGATTTGCCATTTGCGAATACCACTTCCGTTTGGTTCCCTCCGCGTATCACCTTCAAGCCCCTGTACGTGATCGTCACATCCCACGGGAAGGGATTGCTCCCCTCCAGTCTCACGCGCGTGGATGAAAGGATCTCCACGCCCAGCACCTTCAAGAACAAGCCCACAGGTGCGAGTCCACTCAGTGCGTTTCGCTCGCCAATGCCTGTCCCTTTTTCAGCGTGATAGCGCGCATAAAACGCGCGATTCTGCTTCAGGTTTTGGATGACCGCCGTCATGGTATGCGCCACCAAGCGCGCCGCATCCGCGCGGAAACCATATCTCAGCAAGCCCTCACCGATCAACAAATTCCATGGCAAATGCACCGCTTGCGAAACCGCCTCCGCTTCTTTCTGCTTCAATGACGGGCAGGCAGGCACACCAAACGACCGATGGAAGCGTTTCGAATCCAACAGCGCCCGCCCGATCATGATCTGCGCATGTCCCTCATCGGGCACGCCCGCCCACAACGGCGTGAACAGTGTGTGATCTTCGGTCGTGAAATCGAGCGTGCTGATCGTCACCGTGTCTTCATCGCCCAGGTCCTTCACCACCACCTTGGCAAGTTTCGGATACACATTTTTCGTTGTGTATATTGATCCATTGTTACGCCACTGATAATCACCGCTGGATATGACCTCATCTGGCGCTTTCGTGGAGAATTGATGGATTCGGACCTCGGGCCGCTTCGCCCCCGGACTTTGGGTCTGCACCTCCACCAACAAGCGGATCGGTGCCTCGA
>DNDT01000474.1 GCA_003487525.1 Flavobacteriales bacterium | reverse complement strand
CCAGCGATAATTTTCTGCACTGTTAACGAGCCCGACCTTTAGGGGATTACGCTCGATATATCGTGCCACCGCCCACAAATACTGCTCATTTTCCACCACTGAAGAAAAAAATCTATTTTGCCAGATTCGGCCAGATTGGTTCAGCTTACGATTAAGATACTGGGTATAAACCTGGTTGGTCAAACCGACACCACAAGCCAGAGAAGATTCCGTCTCTGGAACAACAAGCAGGTGAACATGGTTGTCCATGAGGCAATAAGCCCAAACCTGTAGCTTATGCTTTAACGCGTAATCGGCCAACAGTTTCAGGTATATTTGCCGATCTTCATTACTGAAAAAAACCGGGGCCCGGTTATTGCCACGCTGTGTAACGTGATGCGGTAAGCCAGGGGCGACGATACGTGCAATTCTTGGCATAGGTTGACACCATAACTATAATTAAAATGTGGTAAAATGTGGGGAGTGTCCCTTGTTTTTATAATAGGCAACCACTGAAAAAGGATTTTTGCGGAATATTGATTCATTTTTTTGATCGCTAACGTTACGGGTAACCTGGCCGCGCCGAAGGACTTTACCGCGTCAGCGCCGCCAACTTTCCCGCGGTCAGGTTGACCCGCTTGTTGGGCAACACCAAGGTCATGCTCGATAAGACTTTAGGCCGTTGAAGAATGCGCTACGAACAGCCCATTTAACAGCGTCGTCTGTTCTAATGCTCTTCCAGTGGTCAGGATGACGCATTACGTCACGTACTTCGTATCGATCCTCTTGGGGGTAACGTACCTCCAGAAAACCAATTCGATATAAGAATCTTGCGAGCGCAATATCTGGCTCTCCATACGAAACGCCATTATGAAGTCTAACTTGGCCATTTCCGATTAGCCCCCTAAGGTGTTTATAAAGATCCGAAGCAATCCACTCAAGCGGCTTACCAGTGAAAGATTGCAAGCAAATGTCTAGCCCTTCACAAAGCAACCCAAACTCAGTTTTCAAAAACTCCAATTGGTTTGTCGAATAACTCCATTCAGCATCCTCGATCACTGATTCGGAAACAGGTAGTCGATCTGCACCATCGAGCGCATACTTGATAATGCTCTGCATACTTCGTGGTGTATACATTGTTCTACGAACAAGATAGCTAAACGAATCACTCTGCGTCTTATTCTTTAACGTCACCCGTGGTGTAAAAAAAACACCCCACATTTCATCAAACGGTACGGAAACATCTCTTGGGCTTGTATTAAGCGCTTTTCCAATCGCAAGGCGAAGTCTTTGTTGTACCCACCTCTTTAAGTCGCCTACCTCCCAATTAAGGTGCACGACACCACTTACTTTGTCAGAGTAATGCCAACCAGGATTAATGTTAAGCCACAAATCTTGCCGCATGAATAGATGGATTTCGGCGTTTTTGTTGTGGTGAGTGATTCTATCTGCCGCCTCGATAGCATCGCGAATCAACCGAATATTGGTAGCGCCACCTTCTTCCTGTAGATTATCAAAATCATCGACATAAAGAACAAAATTGGTGGCTTGTGCGACTCGAGCTATTCTTTCGGGGCTATACTTTTCCTGCCCCTCGTTTTCGGTAGCGATTTTCTTGGCCCAAGGAACAAGCGTTTTCAGAATGTCGGCTAAACGTTCGCCAAAATCTCTTTCAGTAATTCCATTGGTCTTTGCCCAAGCACGGACAGCAATATCGTCGTCGCCGGTGAGTAGAGTCCCGCTCATGTCACGAGCAATTCGCCGGACGATCAAGTCCGCAAAAATCTGCATCCAATCTGATACCGCTCCGTACCCGCGCTCCGATGCTTTCGCTAGGCGTTCCGCATGTAACGAGGCAAGTTCATCCGCAGATGTTTCCACAATTAGTGTGTGGGAGTCAGCTTTGCGTTGCTCGATGCTTGTCAAACGGACCGCAGATTTGCCTGAGCCCTTTCGAGCGACAGCGACAGTAATTCTTGAGGATGTCGCATTTGCAAACCATTCCGGCTGTACAAGAAGATAATCAAACCATCTGTCCTGTGTAGTGTCTCGCTCTGCATCTGGAAATCCAATAAAAGAGGAGTCACGTAGCCAGTGCTCTCGAATTGCTTCTACCTGTATTGACGTCAACGAACTAATTTTATCGAATTTCATTTTCTTTCCTATAAGTTGTTGAGTAGTTCGCAATTGCTGCCCAACGCTTGTGTTGAGAGGCGCGCCCCCCAAACTTGCCCGGTAAGGCCGCAGCGGATCTTCGCGTCCTTCTCGAACACTTTGTTATACCTTGCTTTTTGTTTATTTTTTTCTATGTTCTGAATCACTTAACTGCTCAAGAGATTTTGACACTAATTTGCCTGCTGGTTTTCCTAAAACTGAAAGGGCATATCCCATTCCAATAGAAATTCCGTATATCATTCCGAAATAAGGAACAAATATAATTATAAAAACAATAATCAACCACAGGGGTATATTGAAATCAATACTTGCAAATCTTGACACTCCATAACCTAAAATTACTAACAGGACTGATAGACCATAAATAATGGCGGAAAATGATGAAAGTATTTTTAAATATATTTTCTTGTTTGGCCTAGAAGTACTTTTCAGTAATACGATTAGGTGTGATGAATATTTAATTAAATTTATTAATCCCCAAATAGTGGGTAATCCAAAGATAAGAAATAGATAAATTGGTGGGGATATTTTATTCATATTTTTGGGTATAACTATATTATTATCACGCGCTGCTTTTTGATAAGCCTCGCACCAAATTCCGAATTTTCACGCTCGAATAACTCCGTTTTCTTATTATTATGCTGCACGGGCGCTGTATAATGTACGTCTACTTATTATTATCAATCGCTGCATAATAATGAGGGCCAGTTATTCGATCACAACTCATCCCCACACCTCCAACCCTACGCCCTGTCAGGCAAGTCACCGAAATATCTACACTTTTCCCCCCACCCTTTTAATTATTCCAGCTCCCCTTTCAGGTCGCGGGACAACAAAGCGTGGACGGCCTCACAAAAAAACAAGACCCGCTCCCTTGTTTTTATAATTTAGGCTTTAAATGATAACACGGCTTTCATATTATACAAAAGTGGGGTTAAAGTATAATACAACACACTATGTTTCATTTTCGGCCCTAAAAATATCAATATAGCGACGCATGATAAAAATTCGATTGCGCTGATAGCCTGTAATTTCTTGCAGAATTCCTATCTCAACAAAGGTAGCAATAAGGCGATTGGCCGGAACATATTCTACCCCCAGGATATCCATCGCCTTGTGAACGGTGACGGTTGGGGTGCCGTACAGATACATGATAAGTTTGCGGGCGTTTTCTGCGCGACGACCAAGCTTAACTATTTCCTTATCCAACTCCTGCCTGAGGGTCAAAATACGCCGAAAGGTTTTTTTGCCACTTTCCGATGTCTCAATAACCGCTTGAAGAAAAAAACGAACCCAATGACCGATATCATTGGATTCCCGTACTCGAGTCAAGGCGTCATAGTAAGCGCCCCTATGTTTATCAAAATGGGCAGAGAGATAAAGCGATGGCTTACTAAGCAAATTATTACTGACAAAATAGAGAGTTATAAGCAAACGACCAATACGGCCATTACCATCAAGAAAAGGATGTATAGTCTCAAATTGATAATGACTTAACGCACATCGAATCAGGTGTGGAACCTGAATATTTTCGTTATGCCAAAAGACTTCCAGGTCAGAGAGCAGATTTGGCATATCCTCGTGGTGTGGCGGGATGAAAGCGGCATCGGCAAGAGAGGAGCCGCCAATCCAGTTTTGACTGTGTCTGAATTCACCAGGGGTCTTTCTCTCACCACGCACGCCAGACATGAGAATTTCATGGGTATGGCGCAAGAGTCGCAATGAAAGCGGGAGATTTTTCAGTTCCTCAATGGCAAAGTTCATGGCGTTAACGTAGTTTTGTACTTCTCGCCAATCGTCTCGTCGTTCAGGCAGAATAGCCTCCTCCTCCAGCACCGCCTCGTCCATCTCTGTTCGAGTTCCCTCTATCCGGCTAGAAGTATTAGCCTCCTTGATGATATGCATGCGAATGAAAAGATCAACATCCGGAACAATTAAAGTGAAGGCATTCAGCTCACCAATGGCCTTGGTGGCTTTTTCCAATAATACATTTATGCGAGGATCACCCCATGACCATTCCTGATTAATGAGTGCGGGTTGAAAGCTCTTGTATTGGTATTGTTGCCTAAATGTACCGGATATGAATTCTTCAAATTTCATTTTGAGATGTCGACTCCAGTTCGCCAGGTGCCACCAAAGGGTGCCTTATTAAAATACGCCAAGACTTCCTGTTTTGGTTTGCCCAAAAAGCTATTTCCCCCACCCTTTTAATTATTCCAGCTCCCCTTTCAGGTCGCGGGACAACAANNCCGCCAAGGCCTGAAAAGGTAAGAGGATTGGCGCCCATCTTGACGCCCAGGCGGGAGATTTCCGCCAGGCCACGGGTAATCAACCCGGCGCGGGTGTTGGTGCCGTAGCCCAGGCCGTCGCAGATACCG
>DNDT01000044.1 GCA_003487525.1 Flavobacteriales bacterium | reverse complement strand
TCGTGGCTCATGTTGGCCAAAAACTGTTGCTTGAACTTCTCGCTCTGTTCCGCTCTTCTGCGTTGATACCGGGCTTCTTCCTTTTCAAACTCCGCTTTTTCCTTCTCTTTCAACAAATCATTGGTCCGCTCCTTGACTTTTTCCTCCAGACTTTCATACAGGGTGGCGTTTTCAATGGCTGTGGAAATAGCCACTCCCAAATTTTTCAATATATCAAGGTCATAGAGAGTATAGACATTTTTCTTAAAGCTCTGGGCTGTAAATACGCCTATCCTTTTTTTCTTTAACGTCAGCGGGATGTAGATGATGGCCTGAGTCGCACCTCCGTCTTCCGTTTTTGCCGAATACCATTCTTTAATGTATTTACCGTACTCCACATCAAAATCATTGATCAGAATTTCCTGCTGGTTTTTAAAACAGACCGTCGACAGTTTGTTTTCGTCGTCGAGCGAAACACAGCTGAATGGCAATTTCTTTCCATTTTCAATTTCACTGACAAAATCGATGGTGTTTTTTGTCTCATTGAATATGCCAAGGGCTATTGACGCGGCATCCATCAGGGTATTGGCTTTTTTGTAAACAATGTCGGCGATTTGTTCTACAGACAGAGCTGAAATAATGTCCAGACCAATCTCGGAAAGCATCTTTGTGTTTTGGTAAGATTTTTGAATTTCTTCTGTCCGATGCGCTACCTCCTTCTCCATGCGCCCATACATCAGTGCGTTATCCAGTGCAATAGGTGTATAAACAGCCAGGTTTCGCAAAAGATCTATATGGTATTCGGTGTAGGCATTTTTACGCGGACTCTGAACGGTGAACACACCCAGTGTTTTATCCTTGGACACAAGCGGAAGGTAAATTACCGACTCCATAAAATCGCCTACCCTGGGCGGCAAGGACTTACTCACGTATTTTTTTATGTCTGTCTGATACTCATTGATGATGATCTCTCTTCTGTTGATGTAACAATTGACCGCGAGCCGATCCTGATCGTCCAACGGCACTTCATAATAAGGTAATTCCTTGTCGTTTTCCATTCCTCCTTCGAAAATCAGGACATTTTTATTTCGGCTGAAAAGGGCAATACTGAAAACGGCAGCATCCATTAGGGAGTTTATATTCTTGTATACTTTTTGAATCACATCCTTTATTGATAGTGACGCTGTGATGTCCTGGCCAATTTCATTCAGTATTCGGGTATTCTTGTAGGATTGCTCCAATTGTTCATGCTGTTCCGTTACTTTGCGGGTACGCTCCTTGACCTGTTCTTCCAGACTCTCATACAACAGGGCATTCTCAATTGCGGTGGAAACAGGTACTGCCAGATTGCGCACGATGTCGACATGATATTCACTGTAAACTCCCTTTTTAAAGCTTTGAACGGTGAACACCCCGATTTTCTTCCTCTTAATGGTCAGCGGAATGTAAATGATCGATTCGGACTGTTCGCCAATATTCGGCTTTGGTGGTTTATGCCCTTTAATGTACTTGTTGTATTCCTTCTGGAAATCATTGAGCACAACTTCCTTTTGTTTTTTGAAACAATGAATTGAAAGACGTGAGTCGTCATCCAGATTGTCGAAGTTAAATGGCAATTTTTTTCCTTTCTCAATGTCACAGGGAAAATCGAGACGATTCTCATCTTTGTTCAATATTCCAAATGCCAGTCCGGTTGCATCCATCAACGTATTAACCCGCTCGTAAACAATTTCGGTGATGCTTTCTATGGATCTCGCAGAGGCAATGTCCCTGCTTATTTCCGCCAGGAGTTTAGTATTGCGATAGGACTGCTCAATTTCATTCGTCCTTTCCTTGACTTTTTCCTCCATGTCCTTGTACAGCAATGCATTTTCAAGGGCAATCGGAATATAAACAGCAAGATTTTTGAGAATATCTATGTGGTAATCCGTGTAGGCGTTCTTTTCAAAACTCTGAACGGATATCACACCAATGGTTTTCTTCTTTGAAATTAAGGGAAGATATATAATTGACTCGGGAGCATCACCGACCGATGGAGCCGGAACCTGCCCCAATACTCTTGTGTAGTCTTTGATTCGATCGTTGATAATGATCTCTTTTTTCTTTAACAGGCAAATGACGGCCGGTCTGCTTGAATCACTGATATCATTTGTATACGATGGAAGCTTTTTCCCTTTTTCCATCGCTCCTTTAAACTCAATGATTTTTTCTTTTTCATTGTAAAAACCTATTACAAATACCGACGCATCCATCAGGCTGTTGATGTTCTTATAGACCTTTTCTATCACTTCAGGTACGCTAAGGCTTGAAGTGATGTCCTTGCCTATTTCACTCAGAATCTTATTGTTCTCGTACGCCTGCTCAAGTTTGCTGTGTTGCTGCTTCAGTTCCTTGGTAAGTTCAATTCGTTCTTCCAGCGATCTGTAAACGTTTGCATTGATCAATGCGATCGACGCGTAGACGGCAATGTTTTTGAGGATGTCGAGATGCTGCTCTTTATAGGCGTTTTTTTCAAAACTTTGCACCGTTATCAATCCGATCACATGTTTTCCGCTCATGATCGGAACGTACATAATGGATTGTTCTGCCTCCAGACTTTCGGATCCATCTTCCAAATCGGCGCTCCATAAGTCTTCTTTTCCTTTGGTATAGTTGAATTTTTCGGTACTGACATCGTTAATGAACACATCATCCTTGTGATCAATACACCAAACCGCCAGTTGGGACTTATCGGTG
>DNDT01000373.1 GCA_003487525.1 Flavobacteriales bacterium | reverse complement strand
AGCGGGGGAATTATACCTGCGAGTAATGGAAATAGTCAACGCTAAGGAATTTATGCACGAAATCATTATCAATTTGCACATGCACACCCGCTACTCTGACGGGAGTGGTACACATAAAGATATCGCTCGAGCTGCAATTAAATCAGGGCTGGATGTAGTCATCGTAACTGACCACAACGTACTCGTACAAGGCGTGGAAGGATACTACCGCAGCGGGCCAAAACGGGTTTTGCTTCTGGTAGGGCAGGAAATTCACGATCAGGCCCGTTTTCCGCAAAAGAACCACCTATTGATCGTCAACTCCAACCGTGATGTCGCACCATTCGCTCACAACTTGCAGCACCTGGTGGACACCGTGCGTGAAACCGAAGGACTTTCCTTCATCGCTCATCCGCGTGACCCAGCTGCCCCAGCGTTCAATGAAGGCGATATTTCTTGGGAAGCTTGGGAAATTTCCGGGTACACAGGCCTGGAATTATGGAACGGGATGAGCGAATTCAAATCCCATCTCAAAAGTCTTTTGCACGGCTTTTATTACGCTTATCTTCCAAAATTCATCAGCCAGGGGCCTCAACCGGAAGTGTTGAGAAAATGGGACGAATTGCTGCTAGATGAGAAACGAATCGTTGCTGTTGGCGGCTCGGATGCACATGAATGGTCATATTCAAAGGGACCATTCACACGTATACTTTTTCCCTATATTTTCCATTTCAAGATTATCAATACCCACGTTTTCATACCTGAAGCCCTGACAGGAGATAAAGATAAAGATAAGCGATTGATATACGAAGCCTTCGCTGCCGGACACTGTTTTATCGGGCATGAATTACCGGGTAACACAAAAGGCTTCCGTTTCACTGCGCAGGGAAGCGAAAACAATGCAATTATGGGGGATGAAATCCCATCCAGGAATGGCGTTACTCTGCAAGTTCGTCTTCCAGATTTTGGAGATATTACTCTCGTCAAGGATGGCCAGCCAATAAGAACCTGGAAGCATGTCCAAACCTGTGCCCATATCACAATTGAGCCGGGGATTTACCGAGTGGAAGTTCACCGGCGTTACCTGGGGAGGAAAGTTGGCTGGATATACAGCAATCCGATCTATGTGAGATAACGTCTAAGAAAGTTGGGTCAAGAAAGGATTCTGCTTGTTTTCAAAAAGCCCGTGGATTATTTTTAAGCATTGTTCCCCTGACTCTTTGGTTTCTAACGAGTTAGCGGGGCACTTGTTTGTTGTTTATTTGAACTCACCCAATTCAGAATAATTCATTTTGAATCCGATTAGGCAGCCAAAATAATCCATAATATGGTATCTATTAATGTGATAAATTCATCCTGTTGTTATCATTCTTTTTTATTTTGAATACTTTCAATGAAATTTAAAACAATAACAACTGTTTCGGCAATTCTTACTATTTTAAATGCAATTTCTTTCTTGTTTTTTCCTGAGTATAGCCTTTCACTTTTAGGCAGAACTACAAATCTTGTTGGGATTATGAACACCCGGATAGCCGGTGCTTGCGCGCTTGGTTTGGGTATCTGGACTTGGTCAGCCAGAAATACAAAATTACAAGAAGTTCGACGAACCGTTTACATCGGTAACATTACCACTTTCGGTATTCTAATATTTGTGGACTTAAATGGAATTCTGGAAAGTGCAATTAATGAAATAGGGTGGCTGATTTTCTTTATCGATTTTCTCATTTTTGGGGGGTTCATTACATCAATTTTCACCTGTGGGGGGAGAAATCAACAATGACACCATATATGGGGGTACATTAATAGAACCTTTCAATTTTGTAAGTTACCTTTTAATGTTCAAATCGTCATGTATCTAGGCATTCAAAAGATCAAAAAGAGGTCATGATGTTTGACGATATAAACCCGGTTGAAGCATTGGTCAATGAAATCAAAGGGAATACAGGTTTTTTGGGTAACCTTTTATTCCCAGGCATCAAGATCATTGTTGGACTTTTCTTTTTCGGAATTCTCATCGCACTGATTTATTTTGTAAGTTGAAGAATTCGTTCCCAACAATCAACCAGTTCAAAAATAATTATTAAA
The DNA here is from genome assembly GCA_003487525.1 of Flavobacteriales bacterium. Classification (GTDB taxonomy): domain Bacteria; phylum Bacteroidota; class Bacteroidia; order Flavobacteriales_E; family Vicingaceae; genus UBA11591. The sequence continues at coordinate 1,056 of DNDT01000373.1, read as the reverse complement.
TTTTCACATAGCTTTGGGGGTATTAATTTAATTTCATCCAAACGGAACATCTAAAAATAGTGATGTTTTTTGCATCACTATTTTTATTATGAATTTATCAATTTTCACGCTTATTTCAACTGTTATACTTGCGCGGAAGTTGTCTCACCTATTTCACTTATTAATTGGGTTTGTTCTATTTGTTTGATAAGACCGAACATTTTTACCAAAATACCATTGCCATTGCAAGGATGGTTCTAATTTACGACATTTGCACTTTACTACGCCTGCTGGCTTGTATTGGTATTTTTTGTCTTTGAAATTAGTTACGTCTTTAACCCGTCCAAGGGTCCATGCTCGATAATCTAACGAAATAATCTGATCGATGATTTATGAAATGAAGATGGATAAACATGCCACAGAAAGATAAAATAATTAAAACTTTTACAGACATGGCACCAAATTACGAGGCGATTGTAGACTCGGAATTACACCATTTTTGGGGATGGAGTTACAATGCATTTGTTGATAAACTTTCAGATGTTACAACCCTGAAACATAACGATACAGTATTAGACATTGCAACTGGTACAGGAGTAATTCCTGAACGTTTGATAGACGAAGGGTTTTGTGGCTGTAAAATTTATGGATTGGATATTACCCTCTCTATGCTTCAGCAAGCTCAACTCCGTTTCAGAAAAAAAAATACCCATGACCAAATTTCTCTGGTATGTGCTACTGCAATGAACATGCCTTATACGAATGGTTCTTTCTCTCTAGTTATCTGTGGCCTTGCAACACATCATATGTCAGTTGAAATTTTACTGACCGAGATACATCGCATTTTACATGTTGAAGGAAGACTATCAATTATTGACGCAGGCGGAACTCCTTTTTGGAACATTCCCGGGGTAAAACTTTTTTTGAGGGTGGCAGCCTTCGTTTACTTTTTCTTAACAACAGGATCCCTTCGTGCCTGGGCTGAGGCAAGCGCTGTATCAAACGTCCGCACCATAGAAGGGTGGGATTCTTTGTTGCTATCATCCGGTTTTAAGAACATTGAAATACGTACGATTG
>DNDT01000422.1 GCA_003487525.1 Flavobacteriales bacterium | reverse complement strand
TTATGCGCATACAGGCTGTTTTGCTGATCGTGGATCAGCTCTTTGTACTTTTTTTTGTCCTTCAGAAAACCGGTCAGTAAAAACGATTGCAATATAAAGTTCTTGTGTAATTCATACGACCTTGGATCGTGGTGTTGACCGGCTTCAAAACCCAGTGATGCGTAACCCTGATCATTTATGTAACTCAACATCGGCCCGTCCAGGTATTCTTCAATGCCCAGAATAATTCGATGCGGGTATTTCACGGCCAGTTTTCTGTTAATCAATGTATCATTGATAAGAACAAAGGGTGGTGAACTGGCAGAAGTGGTGTGAAGGTCAAAAAACAAAAATGGACCTTCTTCTTTTTGCAGAATTGTTTTTATTTCCTGAAACAATGCCATCTGTTCCATTTCTTCACTGTCCGCTTCGCCATTAATCAAACCCGCATTTACTTTTGAAATCCGCTCTTCGGACCACATTCGGTTCAAATCTTGATCAATAAATCGCTGGCCAAGTGACAGCGCACGAATGTTTCCGGAAAATGCATAAGCAGTTCCGTTAAATTGATGTTCTAAATCAGAATAATAATTGAATACCTCGGTTAAGGCGGCAAACCCCGAAGGCTCATTTCCGTGCATGCCGCCTACAAAAATTAATACCGGTCCTTTACCACCCCCAAGCCTGCCTATTTTCCTTTTGAGTTTGAACGATTTGTTCAGCGACGAAATAAATATCTCTCCTTCTTCCTCCAATTCCTTTAACTACTTTTTGCTTTTATCGCCTTCATTAATATCGTTGTACATGTGTTCCGAAAATTTAAGATAATCACTTTCGGTAAAGATACCAACCAGTTTCCCGTTTTCAGTTATCGGGATACAGGTTGCTTCATGCCGAAGCATCAAACGAATAACATCCACAATTAACGTTTCCGGACCGACCGTGACCGGTTCAGTCTCCATAATTTCGATTGCCGTAACTTCTTTTTTCTTTAATTGTTTCTCGCTTCCGTAGTAGGTCAATAGCGTCTCGGTGCTGATCATTCCAATCAATTCACCCTTGTCGTTTTCCACAGGCACATGCCTGATATTGCTCCACAGCATGATATTGCGAATCAAATCGACCAATTCGTCGGGGCCAACCGTGATCAAATCCTTGGTCATTACCTGCCCGATTTTCCAGAATTTATCCGACCATGTCCCGGCTTCCTTGTATTTGGCGAGATTCCATTCGTGTACGGGCCTTCCAAATTTTTGACGCTGATACATTCCTTCGGTTATGGCGAGAACACTTTCTTCGGCATTTCTCTCTTTCCTCAGTTTTGAGTAAGATTCCAATACCCATTGAGCACCGGTTCGTTCCTTCCGCACCCTTGCTTTAATAATACCCAGATATTTTTCTATTTCTGTGTGATGAATGTTGGCTTTTTTCAGTCCTTCTTGGGCAAGTGGAAGAAGCTCATTCAAAATCAGGGTCTTGGCAGGGACAGATTTTTTTGAATTCCATTTGAATTGTGCCGTAAGGCCTGACAAGGCTGCTTTGTGATAATTATGTCTTACGTCGTCAAAATCAGTGTTGTCACAGGTTTTTTCGAAGTCAGACGGCATGGCGTTCATTAAGCCGGCCCAGAAAGCTGCATTTGCCACTTCATCCAGAATAGTCGGCCCCGAAGGAAGATATCTCGATTCAATGCGAATGTGTGGTTTTCCGTTTGTAATTCCATAACAAGGGCGATTCCATGTGTAAATTGTGCCGTTGTGCAAAGCAAGTGCACCCAGGGAGGGTATATTCCCCTTGGCCAGAACATCAAGTGAATTGTCTTTTATTTTTTTGGTAACCAGTATTTTAAATCGACTTAAGGTCTCGCGGTAATAATCAACAATGCTTCCCCTCTCCCATTTTGACCCAAAATAAACCCGCGGTCTTTCCTCTCTCAGACTTGAGCCAACCTTTCGTATGTCAACAGACTGCTGAAACAATGCGATCCTTGTTTCTCTCCATAATCTTCTTCCCAAAAACATGGGAGAGTTCACTGCTGCCGCCAAAACCGGTCCGGCGATATACTGTGACCAGTTGTAGCGCATATTGAAATCATCCGGATGGATTTGAAAGTGCACCTGAAAACTGGTATTACACGATTCAAACAAGACGGAATCCGATTTCATTATTAACTCATCCGTACCTTGAATATTGAATTCAAAATCCTTTCCTCTCTCCCTGCTCATCACTTCATTCAACGCTTTGTATCTCTGAACCGGTGTAATGTTTTCAATTCGAATATCGCTTTCCTGTATTGTCGGAAGAATTCCTGTCAGTATTATTTTACCACCCTTTTTATGAGCCACTTTGTTCGCTTTGGTAAGCATAATGACGAGATCATTTTCCAATTGTGAAAAACAATTGTTCCTGAACAAAACCGGATCCAGATTAATTTCCATATTGAATTTTGCCAGTTCCGTGGTATACCTGGAATCTTTCAATTCCGAAATTACCTCCAGGTTGTTCATCAAGGGACGAAGCGAATAGTCAATCAGGCATAGTTCCTGCTCCACACCCAATCGGACCGGTGAACGCTCAAACAAATCATCGTTAACCATCTTGTTCAAGGCTTCAATATCGTCAATGAGGTTTTTAACAAAAGCCTTTCGAAGCTTAGGGTCTTTGTAATCTATATCGTTTCTGCTGGTTTCCAATGGTTAGGTCTGAAGTAATATTAAGAAATTAACCGTGCAGCCACATTGTCATTTATCAATAATTACCCTGATTTTTATCAAGCTCCTTTTCCCCGGCGGTTAAGAAACATTTCAAAGTTATGCACGTGAAACTGTCAATAATTTACATTTGCTTTTCATCAGTAGCTTCATTTAATCCTTTTTTTTGTATTATACTGATCCATTTGATCTTGAGGTATTTAATTATTTGTATTTCATTCATTTTAATAACCGGCATTTCCAAAGGTCAAAGTCCTTTGGAAGAAAATGGAAATCAATTCAGTTTGTCATCGGGATATACCACTGCCGGCATTCCTGTTGCCGTTTCATATGAAATGGGGATTCATCCCGATATTTCCTTTGGAATTGAAGGGTCTTACCGCATGTACAGTGAAGTTTTAGATGACTCAACGTACGATCATAACATCGCGGGGGTATCGTTTTTCGGGAACTACTATTTCAATAGTCTGTTAAAAATGGATGAGAAAAAAATGGGGCTGTACGCCGGCCTGAACCTTTCATATTTCAAGTGGTTCTCTCCCGAAGGCTATTTAGATCAAGGAAAAAGCTCAAGTACCCTTGCCATAGGGGCTCAGTTGGGCTATCGTTTCTATTTCGGGAAATTCGGCGCTTTTGTCGAAGGTGTTGGAAATACCGATCATGCCGGCGCAAAAGCCGGCTTATCGTTTTTGTTTAAATAGATCCTAGTCGTGCAGAACAAGCATGGGTATTTTGGCATGCATGGCCATTTCCCTGGTCAGGCTTTTGTGAAAAATACTTTCCAGAAAACTCAGGTGTCTTACAATCATGGCGACAATTTTAATGTGGTTGTCTTTCATAAAGGTTTCAATGCCTTTAATTATGTCTTCGTCCATGCGACAATGGTATGAATGTTCAATTCCCGCGAATAAGTTTTCGAGTCCGGAACTTGCCACAGCCTGTTCAACGTTCAGAGCATGTTTTTGTCTGTGAATATTTAGAATAAATATTTTAGACTTTAACGGCGTCGCAAAATCAAGGAGAATTTTAACCTGTTCCTCCCTTCTGGTTGGTCTGAAGTCGGTTGTGAACAATATATTGTCCGGTGGGCTGTAGACTGCTTGGTGGGGTACGATGAGGATAGGCAATTTAATTTTTGCTACCACCTCGCTGGTATTGCTTCCGAGTAAAACCTTTTTCAAACCTCCCGCTCCCAGAGTACCCATAACCACCAGATCAAATTTCTCATTCTTCATCAATATTTCAATGACGGTGCAAAGCGGACCCTGCATCGAGATCGATCTTATGTGTTCCTCAGGGAAATCCTGTTTTAATTTTTTCAAACACCTTTTCATTCCTTCCTCGGAATCTCTTTTGAGAATTTCCGTAATCGACATTATCATTGTGTTGGTACTATGCGGAATAGTATAGGAATTGAGGAGAACAAATTCAATTTCTTCTTCCGTGTTCTTCAACATGTCGAAGCTATATTTTACCGCGTTTTCGGCATTCGCTGAGAAATCGGTAGGGATTAATACTTTGCGCATAGTAACAAACCTATAAATTATTTGAAATAGTGGTCTGAACCGATCGATTCCAAGTCTTTCTCAAATCGATCGATAATGTTTGATTCTTCCAATGTCATTGAACCAAATGCCCTCGCAATATCTTTCAGCACGCCAACCAGCTGAGCTTTGATTTCAGGACTTAAAAAATGCCTCCCTTTTTTGAGCTCTTGAATTGCCCAGTTATAAACATTTTCGTATTGCCTGTTCTCCTTCTCCAATAGCTCGAATATAATTTCGGCATATTGAAAATCCAGATTATGCTCCAATTCTCTTGCAATAATCTCCGCCAATTTTTCGCGTTCTTCGAACTGTATCTCTCCATCGGATTTGGCTACTGCATATGCCAATATTCCCAGGGCATAATAAATGCTTTGTTTACCTACCATTATTACTTAATTCATTGATGAGCAAGCAAATTATTCATCGTTTATTTAACATCAATGTGTCTTTTATTGACAATCTCCTTCTGTTCTTTCTTATCAAGTTTCAATCGGAGTACTCCGTCGTTGAATTTAGCCTGTATGGAGTTTTCGTCCACGTTTTCCGGTAAAAGGAAACTCCGCTGAAATTGATTGTATGAAAACTCCTTTCGGGTATAGTTTTCCGTTTTCTCAACTTTCTTGTCTTCCTTTTTTGCTGAAATTACAATATTCCTGTCCTCCACCTCAATGTCAAACTCATTTTTTGCAAATCCGGGGGCAGCCAGTTCAATTATATAACACGTATCATCTTCAATTAAGTTGATTGCAGGAAAAAGTTCCGTGCTTTCTTTTTCAAGCAAAACCGGATAATTTTCAAAGTCACGGAAAAAGGGATCACTGAAGAAC
>DNDT01000102.1 GCA_003487525.1 Flavobacteriales bacterium | reverse complement strand
CATATTTTCATGACCCCACATCGGAATTAAATCGGATATTAGAATTTCTGAAAATTGACATTTCAGAGAAGCATCTTGCGGACTCTGTTGATGTAGTATCTATTTCAATGCGTCACAATCAGTCCACATTATTAGGTTTGATGAGCGAAGCTCCATCCCCAGTGGTAGATTTATACCAAAAAATGTCTGAGCAATCCCAGGAAATATTGGAGTTACCATCAACCAGCAACTTGAAGACGCAGGTACGTTTTCATAACAACGTTCAGAATGGAAACAATACAGAAAAAAATCTAAGAATGGTATCAAAAGAACTTATTAGAGAGAGAGAAAATAATGCAGAAAAAGAACGAACCATTCATATGCTTATAACGCAAGCGGCCCAAGCCAATCAGCAACAGGAAATATTTCATAATGCATTAAATGAAATTATCAACAGCAGAGCNNGCCATATTGATACTACAGAAGATCCGTCAGTGGTTATTGCCTGAAAACAGTTTCCAAGCTAAGGTATTTCGCTATATTCGAAATAACAAACTCAAAGAAATTCTCTTGACAATAATATATAGAGCAAAGATGGAACGGCCGCAAACAAAGCTCGACTCGCACACCCAGCTTGCCCTACAAAATATCCTGGATTTGTTGGGGATGTTCTTTACTTCAAAGCAGGTATTAACTGCCTTAATCACAATGTTCGGAAAGAAAGAAACAAGCCGAATTATGGCAAATATTGTTGATGTTGAAAGATTTATCACCACCCCAACAACAGGCTTAAATCACCCGATAATTCAGGTATCCCAACTACCAAGTTCTTTATCTCAAGCTCGAAAAAGAAACATCCTTTTTATTACTGCTGAATTCCCGAATCCGCACCATGGCGGGGGGAATCGCGTGTTAAATTTTATAAAAGCCTTGAGCACAAACAATAATATATATCTTTGCACTGCCTTTTCCCCAAAAGAGCATGAGCAACTTTTACCAAATCTTAGCAATTACTGTCAAGATATATTAAAAGTCCCCTACAGTCGATTTGGCGGCAATCAGGATGAAATTCGTTACTGGCTTGCCTCGAAAGAAATCGATATAACCCACTACGAATGGCCGCGTTCACTTGAAAATTACGCTGCTGATTTTGGCAGGATTCAAATATTTACATACATGGAGTCAGTGAGTTTGCGTTTATTAATGGATATGGAGCGACTGAGCCCTTTAACAGAAGCTTGGTTGCAGAAGCTGAAGCAGTTGGCCAGTGCATTATGGATCGAATTTGTGCAGGCGTCAAAAGTTAATTCCCGTGTAGCAGTAACTCAGAAAGATGCGGAATTTTTTCATAGTCTTTATCCTTTTCAAGACTATGCGATACTCAATCACGGTTTGGATTTTGACAGATTTACCCTTCCAAACATTGAGCCAGAACCCAATACGCTCGTGTTTGTCGGGAATTACCTGCATTATCCGAATGCTGAAGGATTGGAGTTCTTCTTTAATGAGATTTGGGAGAATCTTCGCAAGGCAATACCCGGTGTCCGTATTTACGTGGTAGGGACCAATCCCACTAGCAGCCTGTTACAAAGGTCTGATGGAAAAAGTATTATTGTTACAAACACAGTTGCTGACGTACGGCCTTATATCCAAAGAGCATCGATTTGTATTGCACCTCTTATATCAGGTGCAGGCTTACGAGGGAAATTAATAGAATATGCTGCCCTGCGCCGTCCCTTTATTGCCACATCTATTGCCTCTACTGGCCTCATGTTTGAGAAAGNNAGCATCTGACAAGCCAATTATTATCATATTACGAGTACTTGGAGAATCGGCCTGATGTCAAATAGATTCATTTCTTTTCTACGCGGTTGTAAATTTTATATTGCAACACATTGGGTTGCAAATTTGCCTTCGTTTCGCTTGAGGCATTGGTACTATCGGCATATTATGCATTACTCAATAGGTAGTGAAAGCAGTTTGCATATGGGACTTTTTATAACCGGTCAGAACATAGAAATTGGCAACAACGTGGTTGTAAATCGCAAAGTATACTTGGATGGGCGCATTGGAATAACCATCAAGAACAACATTAGCATTTCTCCTGAAGTCTATATTGTTTCAATGGAACATGATCCAAATGACCCCATGTTTGCAACGCGTGGCGGGGTCGTGACTATTGATGATAATGTCTGGATTGGTGCCCGGGCAATGATTCTGCCAGGCGTTCACATCGGTGAAGGTGCTGTGGTTGCAGCATCTGCAGTAGTAACCAAGGATGTTGAACCTTATCAAATCGTTGCTGGCGTACCAGCCCGACCTATAGGGAATCGGTCCCGTCGAGTTGATTATCGCTGCACCTACTTCCCATGGTTTGATACCGATATTCAAAGGTAACAACAGGCAATGGTATAAATTACCTACAGCCCCCAATCAATGCAATTAATTTAAAAACAAGGAAAACTTTATGCATGTATTTTTAAGAATAAATGCTTATTTACAGAAAGGCTTTCAAATCATCCATCAAAGAGGTTTGAAATGGGTACTTCAAACAGCTCAAGTTAAATTAAAAGCTAGGATAAAGCAAAAANNCACCACCTATCCGAATTTTGAAGTAATAGTGATAGATAATGCATCTACCGATGAAACACCTATTTGGCTAAAGAACTACTCCAAGACACATGATAACCTAAAAATAATCTTGAACTTGAATAACATTGGATTTGCAGGAGGAAATAATCAAGCTGCCCGCGAAGCATCTGGTGAATACTTGATCTTTCTTAATAACGATACAGTTGTCACACACGGATGGATAGAACGACTTTTGGCGCACTTCGAAGACGATCCCAAAATTGGCCTTGTGGGACCAGTGACCAATGCTACTGGAAATGAGGCGCTTATACCCGTGAATTACGTGTCGCCTGCCGATATGGAACTTTTTG
>DNDT01000096.1 GCA_003487525.1 Flavobacteriales bacterium | reverse complement strand
TCTTTTGGATAATATTTGTAAGATAGGATGGCAAGAATGGGAATAACACCCAGAGTAAGTGAAATCTGTTGCCATGTAACCCAACGAAAGAGATTGTAACGTAATGTGCCAAACCCCGGGGTGTTTCCATCTGCAGTGATGAAAGGCTGTTCTCCGTAGAAAAGCCTTAATGCAACAAAGGTTACAAGAAAAATTATCAGGGCGATTCCCGCGTATGCAAGCGAACGCTTTTGATAACCTATATCGCCGGCATTGAAAATTATGAAGAAAGCCAGCATTAAAGGAATTAAAACACTTGTCTCGCGATTCAAGGCAGCAAACAATGTAAGAGGAATGATCAATATAAATTTCCGATCAAGAATCAGTATGGCGCCGGCGAGATAAAAAGCGATATCAAAAAAAGTGTTAAACGAAAGCTCACTGTCATAAAGTGAGTATGACATACCCCATGCCAAAATTGACAAGCCTATGAAATTTAAGAAGGGATTTATGCTGAGCTTCCTGTAATAGATCTCTGCGCAAGTAAGAATTAGGAGAGATTGCGCAAAACGAAAAGAAATAAAAGCCGATGCATCTGGATTTGGAATACCAAGACGCCAAAAAATGCTGCGGAGAGGTATCAGGAGGATATCTGAGAGAATACGATATTGCCATGGATTCCCCGCAATACCATCCAACATTTTTTGGTGAAACTTAATTTGTTGAACGTTAACAAACCGGAAACCAACACTTGCTATTTGCCCTTCAGTAACCGCCATACTCAGAATTACAATAAAAACAGCTGAAAGAATGACAAATTTCTTTTGGCTAATCATTCCGAGATTTTACTCCTTGCGATATGCTTATATACCTTGTTTACATTAATCTCTTCCAAACAGGATGCTCAGTGCGAACTATAAAATAGATACACGACCAGTTTCATCGTTCATTTTTATACTGCTCAAGGCTATGGCGTGAAGGGATTACGGGTGCTCAAAACAATAAATTTTGGAAATTCAGCACGAAAAGATCTGGTCAATTTGTTCGACAAATCTCATGTCCGCAGAAGGTAGCATACTCAATCGCTGCCAACTATTGCATAATATGTTTTTGTGACCTGGTGTCAATTTCTCGGCAACAATCGTCAGATCATATGCCTTCTGCCAGTCACCCATTTGTGCATATGCATCNNTCGAAGAAATAACACCACGTATGGGCAGGCTCGGGGCCGAAGATATCTGTATTGGGCGGAACAGGCGCAGGGTCGGGAATGATACGGGAAAGATCCGAAAGAGGGATCAGTTTCTCATGCGCCTCATCCAAGACAGGGTCATTCATGTAAACTGTATCCAGAACACGCAGGCAGGAATCTTCTGTTTGATGGAGAATGGCAATGGCATCGGATGTATTTCCACTAAACATCACATTGCGGACGCGCCTATTGATCACCTCGTTCGGCCGAAAATAAATCTCTTTCTCGGGGGTGATGAACATATATGGTATCAAGTCATCCTGAACTTGATTGTGATACAAAATATTAACCGCCCATGTTGCATCCAGATCATGTGTGATCATGTGTGACGGGTATTCATAGCTGAGGATAATTGTATCCGCCTGTATGGCCGGTGCGCGCCAATATAGCTGCCAATAGTATTCGGGCTGGGCCATCCAATCACGGCGATATTCATTCACTACCCAAACCTGTGTCGCCACTGAAAACATGAGCAGGAAGCCCAAAATCCATTTTTGTCCAGCAGGCCGAACCAACAATATTACGAGACCAACAACCATTAAAGTGGCGCCAAACATGGGTGCAAGAGTAAAACGCACATTCCAACCACCTGTACTAATCTCTTTCCCCATGACCCAAATCGGAAGCGCACTCGTGACAAATAACAGAAGACCAATAAAGAGAATCAATATTGGAGAGGAGTAGCTTGAGAGTTCATCCTCATCTATATTGTAAAAAAAAGAAAAAGCGAAAGCAAAGAACGCACCCAAACCAAAAGCCAGCCATGCAATTCTTCGCTGGAAAGTAAAGCCACTAAATCTAGTTATTGAATCCAGCCATACTTGCAAAGTTGAATACAGAATATCCAGTAAACCTCTGTTGAAAAAATCAATCAAGATTCCAAAAATAGACCCCTGACCCTCACCCAAGGTCGAACCAATATTTTCGAAGCTACCCAACCCTGTTTGAAATGTATTGGGGTAATACACAAAGCGAACCCAGAAAAAGAAGGTGGTAATCAACAAATAAGGTAAAGAATAGAGCACAATCTTTCGCAACAAACGCGAATTTAATTTTTCTCCATTTGCAAGTAGCACCCAAATCAGAACAGGGCGTATGGATTCGATCCCGGAAAAATATTCTATTGTAAAAAGATGCAGAAAGGTAGCAATCCAGGATATTGGAAAAAATAAACGAGCCAAATTCGGCCGCCTGATCGCAAGAGCCATAAAATATAAAGATAAGGCGAAAAGGAACAGAGTCATGATGTGGCGCGAAAATGCAGCAGACTGTGTCTGCTGAAGAAAGCCTGGATAAACCATTAATAATGCACCAAGCCAAAGGAATTGCTTTTTATACTGATGCCAAAACTGGATCAATGTGTGGACAAAAAATAAAGTTCCAGCCCAACGAAGCAGTAAAGTGATAATATGCCAGCCGATCGGATGTGAACCCACAAGAAAATAGATCAATTGATATGTCCAGGGAAATGG
>DNDT01000448.1 GCA_003487525.1 Flavobacteriales bacterium | reverse complement strand
CCGAGCCGAAGGTGAGGCAATCCGCCTCGTGGAGGAAGAGGAGTTGGGGAGTGGGGCAATTTGGCGCATGATAGTATTGAAGGCGACATCATCAGGATGGCCGAGCCCCGAGATTCGGGGCGAAGGCAATCCGCATCGCGGAGGAAGGGTAGTTGGGAAGAGGGTAAGTCGGGGAGGTTGCCTGACTCGCTCGGACGAAAGACATTTTTGAATATCAGAAGCTCGATTTTTTTGTTTGACCCCCTCCCTCGTCCTCGTCTGCGACGAGGATGAATTTTCTTTGAGCATTTGTAATGCGATAAAGAGCTTTGACATATGTCGGGAGACCGTTATTTGATCAGGGATCAGGAAGCTATCTATTTCCTGACATTCACCGTCATTGACTGGGTTGACATCTTTTCAAGAAAGGAATATCGCTTTATCCTGACTGATTCACTGAACCATTGCATTGCCCATAAGGGACTAACTGTTTTTGCATGGGTGATTATGACAAATCACATGCATTTGATTGTAAAGGCAGGTAAGGGAAATAACTTGTCTTCCATTATTCGGGACTATAAAAAGTTTACTGCTAAAACCATCATTTCGCGAATGCATGAAATTGCCGAAAGCAGGCGTGAGTGGCTTTTAAATAAACTCAGATATGCAGGAAACCGGCTCACAAGAATTACAAACTATAAATTCTGGAAGGATGATAATCATGCCATTGTTTTAGACAGTACTGAATTGATGGAACAAAAAATCAATTACATCCATAACAATCCCGTGGTCGACATGATAGTAGAAGAGGCTGAACAATACATTTTTAGTTCAGCCAAAGATTATTGCGGTGTACGTGGATTGGTAAATATCGAGCAATTGAGTTGAGTTGAAAACTCATTATAAAATGCGTCCTCGTTGCAAACGAGGACGATTTCAGGGGTGTTAAATTTATTGTGTGAGTGTGAATATGGAAGTCGGGAAATCCGGAAATTTGTACCTTTAACACCCATTATCCAATAGCATTCATTTTGAAAACGGTGCAATATTCATGACTACCCGGAACAAAAGGCTTGGTGTCATAGCACTGGTGTGTGGGGGGCTTTTGCTTATCCCCCTGACTGCCATGCTGCTGACCGATGAGGTAAACTGGAGCCTTTTCGATTTTATCGTGGCCGGAGTGCTGCTGTTCGGTACAGGATTCTTGTGTGAATTGGTCATTAGAAAAGTGAAAAACAGAATGTACCGCTTCGCGGTATGTGCGGTTATTCTGATGGGGCTCGTCCTTTTTTGGGCAGAACTGGCTGTCGGAATTTTTAATTCGCCAATCGCCGGACAGTAAAACTGAAAATCAAACCCCTGCTATTATCGTCACTTAGGCTGCTGCGGAAGGACGGCGGCATGGAAAAGTAATCCGTCATTATTCCATATGTCTATTGGCAATATTGACGTGTAAGCCAAAGTGTATTTGCAGTGGAATGTAGGTGGTTTTTTCACCTATAAATTGCCCCACGTAGAATACCTGGGTTTGCAGTTTGACCCATTTAAATCCAACGCGAAATGTTAGGCCGGGCTCAAAGAACATGTGCAAGCCTTCCAGCTTATCGAGCCCATCACTAGCCAGAATGCTGTTCTTTGTCAATTCATCGACCGGATACCCATCAAGGGTTCGATTGCCATAAATCATCCCCGTAATGCGCGGGGTAAACGCCAGGTCAAACGGGGTGTTCGAGAATCCTAAGGATGGTTGAAGAAAAAACTTGGTGGCGAAGGTATTTAAGGTTCTGTCATAATCCCGAACGGCAGAACCTGTTAAGGTGGAGTGAATGTGTACCTGGCCATAACCACCTCCGCTGTACACTTCAAAGACCCCATTGGCACCGAAGGGGCTAAAATACCCCACGCCTATTTCACCAACGGTTTGTGTGGAGACGTCTTTCTCTGCCTCATTTCCGGAAGTGGTCGTCTGGCGCATGGTGGAATACTGGCCATTCGCCATTATGCCAATATTCTCCGTTACGGCATAGGCCAGCTGAACATTGCTGGTATTTAATGTGGCTCGAATTTCGCCTTTTTCTTTTAACAGCGGAGTATGAATTGTGTTGGGTAAATAGGCATTTGGTCTACAGCTTGTTAACACCGTGCCGGCCAACACAAAACTTGCCATCAGGATTTTTACGCCGAAGAGGGTATGGGGCTCAAACTGACACTTGTCATTATTCCTTCTCATAATTACTAAGTTTTTAGTGAATACGAAATTTCAAATAATGGACTTTTGTCGCTCTATGCGCTCGCAAAGATAAGGATTTCAATGAATTACGTTTTTTATTTAGAAGCCGGACAATGTCATTTGCCCCTTCTATGATGCAACACGTTTAAGATTTCTTATCTTAATTCGGTATTTCATTCATGTAAATGACTCAGGCCGCCACGGTTCGCAATAAAACACAACCATGCTAAAAACGATTCTTGTCTCTTCGATACTGCTCTGTAGCTTGGCTTCAATCTCACAGGTTGACTATAAAGAATTTAAAAAACGATTCCCATTAACCTGTACAAAGTGGGATTCGGTATCCGTCATTGAGGCCCAACATCTTATGGATTCGCTTGATCAATTTGAAATTGTAAATGGCGAAGATCAATTCCTGTATAATATTGGCATGACTTACTATATGCGTTATGCAAAATGGAAAAGCGTCGTTGATCTCAAAAAATCAATAGGGTACAACCAGGAAGGGTACGACAAATTTCAAGGTTCGGGGTTCGCCTGGCAATTGGCTTTTCTATACGAGCGGGACGGAAAGTGCGAGGAAGCATTGAAATACGCGGGAATATACGCCGAACTCTCAAAGGAGGAAGGCTTGGAAATCAACTATAAACAGCTTTATTACATTTACCGGGACTGCTGTAATTGACTTTTGCCAACAACACCAAGCATCCAGGCCTGAAACGTGCAGACATAACCGTATCCACAATAAGTTAGGTCCGTTTGTGTTTATCTTTTATATTTATCGGCACAACGTTTGCGGCATCTACCTTGCCCAATGTGCTGTAGAATAACGGTTGAATATGTATTTAAAGGTATTTGTTATTTCCTTGCTCGTGATTCAACCGTTTATTGGCTTTGGGCAAGAGAGAAAACTGGAGGTGTCCATTGATTATTCAATCGGCCACAGTTTTAGAAAATCAGACAAGCCGTCCTTAAGCGATCCTGGTCCGATTATTGCACATGGAATTAATGTCCGGCTAAAATACATGCTTAACGAACAATTCGGAATTGTTTCAGGGCTGGGTTACAACCAGTTTGGAGAAAGCATAAATACCAGTGGCCTTACATTTGGTCCCATGATTGACCCGCGAATTGGCTTTGTTAACAATACCGCATCATCCGAAATTAAACATGTATATACCTTTCTTTCCATCCCGTTGTTGCTGAATTATTCGATAATTATTGCGGAAAAATCAGGCCTGGACTTTCAACTTGGCGGAGCTGTCAATTATCTGGTTGGATCAAGATCTATTGAAAAAATCACATACCGGAATGGCACGAAAGAACGAAATGCCGGCAATTACGAATTTGACAGTAAGGATTTAAATTTTGCGGGGCTATTTGGGGTTTACTACAAAGGAAAACTTGGTGCGCGATCCTTTTTCAAAGCAGGGCCTCAGGCAGAATACTTCTTCACTTCAATTTCAAACACCGATGGCCATTATCCATATAAAATCTCCATCAATCTTGGAATTGGTTTTTAACCCTAAATTATTCGACAATGTGCATGTTCAATTGCCGCAAAAGGCCGTCACAAGAAAACAAGTAAAGGCTCATGCACCGGACCTTGGCTTTAATCACTTTACATAACAAATACAAAAAATGAGTACAGATAAGAAATCTTTTTTTGGCGTAATGAAGTCCTACAATGGAGGATTTTGGGTTGCCAGCATTATGGAGCTTTTTGAGCGTTGGGCATGGTACGGTCTCTTTGCGGTTTTGGCGCTTTACCTGACCGGATCGACGGATGATGGTGGGCTCGGATTTACCCATACGGAAAAAGGGCAAATAATGGGAATCGTTACGGCCATTTTATACTTATTGCCCTTGTTTACCGGAGTGCTGGCGGATAAAATTGGGTACAAGCTATCCTTAATCATCGCATACGGCATTTTGATATCCGGATACTATACCATGGGAGAGGTGCACTCCTATACCATGGTTTTTATTGTGTTTTTATGGGTCGCAGTAGGTGCCGCCATGTTTAAACCCGTTGCTTCCGCCATTGTTACCAAAAACACGGATGACTCAAATTCCACCTTGGGTTTCGGAATCTTTTATATGATGGTGAATGTTGGCGGGTTTATCGGTCCGGCATTTTCATCGACGTTGCGCACACAATTCGGTTGGAAAATAATATTCCTGCAGGCAGCCCTTGTTATTGCGATAAACCTGATCATACTGGTTTTCTTTTACAAAGAAAAAGGCCGTGAGAAAAACAAGGAGACCATTGCAGAGGCGTTGAAAAGCTCTCTGGTTAATATCTGGCAAGCGGTTAAGGACAGCCGCCTTTCTGTGCTGCTGGTGATCATGGTTGGTTTCTGGACGATGTTTAATCAGCTTTTCTATACCCTTCCGACGTTTATCGAAGATTGGGTAAATACAAGGGCCCTGCACGACTCCATTGCAGGATTGTCTCCCTGGCTTGCCAGCGCCATGAGCGGCGGAGGAGACTCGGTTAATCCCGAGATGTTAATTAACCTGGATGCGGGCGCCATCATACTATTCCAGCTGATTGTATCGTATTTTGTCTTAAGGCTTCGCCATGTGAGCGCCATGATTACCGGATTTATCATTGCCGCAACAGGTATTGGAATTACGTTCTATACAGGGAATGGCATCTATACCATACTGGGGATCGTGATCTTTGCCGTTGGTGAAATGATGACAAATCCAACCTTCTCTTCGTTTATCGCGTTAATCTCTCCCAAAGGAAAAGAGGCCCTGTATATGGGAACCTATTTCCTGCCAATATTTTTAGGGAATTTCTTGACGACATTTGTTTCGGGAAATCTATATCAGGCATGGTCCGATAAATTAAGCCTGTTGCAAACTGAAATGTTGAAAAGGGGGATTGATATGCCTGAAATAACGCACGAGTTTACAAAGAACAACTACTTCGCCTCTGCTTCTGAAAAACTGGGAATGACAGAAACCGAAATGACACAATTCATTTGGGACAACTACCATCCGAACCGGATTTGGTACGTAATCGTAGGGATTGGTGTGGTGACTATTTTAGCGTTAAGCGTTTACGACAGGGTGGTAATCAGGCCAAAAGAAGCCCGGGCAAAATTAAGTTCATAGCCCCGCGCACAAAGCTTACAAATGGCCCTGCTGATGAAGCATTGCCTTGATGTTTGCCTGAGAATCTGCAGTGATGAGGCATTACATTCGCTATTTTTCGCGAAGACCGGTGAGCCTCAACATTTTGGCCTTCTCGCTCCCAATAATTGCGCATATCGTGCCTTTCTCATCACAATAAACAAAATCTGGATTACTGCTTTCCCGATTTACGTAATTTTGGCCTTCAATTTTAATCATGGCTGAAGAATACAAATCACTAAATTTCATTGAGCAAATTGTCGCCGATGATCTGGCACAAGGCCTCCCGAATGAAAAATTGCGTTTTCGTTTTCCTCCCGAGCCAAACGGGTATCTGCACATTGGCCATGCTGCGGCAATCTGCCTCAATTTCGGCCTCGGCGAGAAATACAATGCTCCGGTCAATCTTCGATTTGACGACACCAACCCAACCAAAGAAGAGCAGAAATACGTCGACAACATCAAGAAAGACGTCGAATGGTTGGGATTTAAATGGGACATCGAATGTTATTCATCCGACTATTTTCAGCAGCTATACGATTGGGCAGTCCTGTTGATTAAAAAAGGGAAGGCTTATGTTGACGCGCAGTCCGCGGAAAAAATGGCCGAGCAAAAAGGAACGCCCACAACAGTCGGTCAGAACAGTCCTCACAGGGATCAGTCCGTTGAGGAAAACCTGCGCTTGTTCCAAAAAATGAAGCAGGGTGAATTCGAAGAGGGATCGTGCGTCTTGCGCGCAAAAATTGATATGGAATCGGCCAATATGCTGATGCGCGATCCCATAATTTACCGAATTCTTAAAAAAGCGCATCACAGAACCGGTTCCGATTGGTGCATCTACCCCATGTA
>DNDT01000027.1 GCA_003487525.1 Flavobacteriales bacterium | reverse complement strand
GAAAAAGGAGAAGATATCATTACCACGCTTCCTGAAATTCAGCTTTTTTTCGACTTTTTTGCCATTGACATTCACCAAATCGAAACGATCGACGACAGAACCACTGTCTACAGCGATCTCTATTCTTTTCGTTTTTTAGATGACATAGATATACCCCCGCGGGCCTGAATTCATTTTCCGGAATTCTCATATCTCATCTAAAAAACCAAATCATGAAAAAAATATTGACTTGGGCATTGGTGCTGCCGTTAACTGCATCCGTAATGTTGTCGTCATGTAAAAAAGACGACGATGATATTCCAACTACTCCAACGCCTGTAAACAATCCGGTGAAAGGAAAGACCCTGATCGGAAAGGCAACCTCGGACTCAGCTGAGATTGACATAAGAGTTTATGCAGATGAAGCTTTGTTTGTGGGTTACAATAAAATTTACGTAATGCTTTATGAAAAAGGGTCCGACAAGCAGATCATGAAAGCCGAGGTTTCGTATGATCCGATGATGTCCATGTCCGGTGGGATGAATCACTCCTGCCCGATAGAGAATCCGGATATGACCGCGCCGAAAGACGGATTGTTTGAAGGAGCCATCGTCTTTGTCATGCCCACCACCGCTATGGATGGCTGGACACTTGGAATACGGGTTCACAATCTTGTGAACAGCAAAGAAGGTTCCGCAGAGATGTCCGTTACCGTTATTGAACCCACTGATGCCCGGATGTATTCCTTTGTTTCACCCGTGGATTCGAAGAAGATATTCATTTCGATGCTCGAACCGGCTAAACCGGAAGTCGGCATGAATGATTTTGTTGTCACGGCTCATTTCAAAGAATCTGCCATGAACTGGCCGGCCCTGGAAGATCTTCACATTGAATTTGAACCGTACATGCCGACAATGGGACACGGATCACCCAACAATGTGAATCCCGTGCATATGAAGGACGGACACTATCAAGGTGTTGTAAATTTCACCATGTCGGGACTATGGCAACTTTTCATGACGATTAAAGACAATCAGGATGTGGTATTGGACGATGCAAATTCGTTCTACCTGAATTTCTAGTCCTTGATTTCTTCACATCGTTTGATTGGTGCAGTGGTGCTGGCCCTGGTATGCAATAATACCGGGGCTCAGACCATTGCGCGTATGGACGAAAACGATTCGCTCATCATTCGAAAGAACCTGAATGAAGTAATGATCAGCAGTGATCACATCGAACATGATCGGGAGGTTTCTACCTGTCATTACTCGGAAAACGTCGATGAGGTCATTGAAGGTTCATCGGGAATCTCCCTTACCAGGAGGGGAAACTACGCCTCTGAAGTGGTTGTTCGCGGACTGTCTTCGGAGCGACTGAATCTGACCATTGACGGAATGAAAATCTTCAGTGCCTGCACGGACAAAATGGATCCGGTGAGTTCGTATGTCAGTGCCAATAACCTGAAATCTGTTTCGTGCGAAAAAGGTGGTGAAGGGAAATGCTACGGGAGCAGTACCGGAGGTCAGGTCGATTTCAGACTGAAGGATCCCAAATTAAACGACAGCGAGAAAGTACGATCAAACCTTTCGCTTGGACTGAACTCCGTATCACTTGGAAAACAGGCTTCGTTTAACACCAACTACAGCGAAAAAAACTGGGCCATTCGGCTAAATGCCATGGCAACCAAGCACGGAAATTACCTTGCCGGAGGTGGGGAAGAAATGGCGCATTCGCAGTACAGCAAGACCAATTTTGCCCTTTCAACCAAGTTCAAGATAAGTGCGAATGATTTTATCCAGGCCGACGTGATAGCCGATGACGCCAGAGATGTCGGATACCCTTCACTCCCAATGGACGTGGCTTATGCCACCGGTCGCATTTATTCGGTTACGTACAAAAAATACCTGGACGGACGCCTGGCAGGAAATCTGAAAGCAAAGATCTACGGAAATAACATTCGCCATCTGATGGACGACGCTCAGCGCGAAGTTGTCATGCACATGGATATGCCCGGTCTGAGCGACACTTACGGCAGCTTTCTCACCTATGAGACCAGTGAGTTGAAACGAAACCGGGTCAATGTGGCCATCGATGTCTACAAAAACAGGTCCTTTGCCGAAATGACCATGTTCCCGGAAGGAGAATCCGAAATGTACATGGTGACCTGGCCCGATGTGAACAGGACGGTACTGGGAATTTATGCCAGTGAAACACACCGCTTTAAAAACACCGACGAACTAATGTGGACCGGTCGGATCGACTTTGGGGAAAGCAGGGTCCAAAGTGAATTTGGCCGGAAGCAATTTGAAGTCTTCCGATACGATGTATCCGAACCCTTCACACACCGGGTTTACAGCACTTCACTGAGTTACTCAAAAGCATTGGGGGCACACAGTAGTTTGACGCTTGAAACCTCCTATTCAGAGCGACTTCCGTCGGTAAGCGAACAATTTGGGTATTACATTTTCAACAGCATGGATGCCTACGACTACATCGGGGATCCGTTGATTAAAAACGAGTCGGCGTACAAGGCTGAAATAGGACATCGATTCAATCATAAAAAACTCCTTTTGTCAAGTGCGGTGTACGCCATGCACATGCCGAATTACATCCTGGGAATGGTCGACCAAAACCTGGACGGCATGACCCTGGGTTCGAACGGAGTCAAGCAATATGCCAACATCGCGT
>DNDT01000004.1 GCA_003487525.1 Flavobacteriales bacterium | reverse complement strand
TCTTTCTGACACTGTACGAACGGGAAAAAGCCAGAATATTATCCAAGGTTTGTTTTTTGGCTGACTTTGGGAGTGGTTTTTCGTAGGGAATTAGATCGTAAAGAGAAAGAGATTTAGAAAACGTAGACTTTTTCATAGGCTGTATATAGTTTTAACTCTTAAACGATACATATGTATATATATTGCTTTAATAGTTAATTATTAATTCCTTTTCCTGAATCATCTTTCTGAGATTGATTAAGGCGTAACGCATTCGACCCAAAGCCGTGTTAATACTGACATTTGACTTTTCCGCAATTTCCTTGAAACTCATTTCACAATAGATGCGCATAATCAGAACTTGCTTTTGCTCCTTTGGAAGGAATTTAATCAACTCTTTCACATCCCTGTGAATTTGTCCCTTAATCATGCCTCTTTCAACATTCATGTCCCCGGAATCAATTCTGTTCAGCAAATCATTCTCCTCCGTATCACGCACCAGAGGTATTCGATTGGTTTTCCTGAAGTAATCAATGATGAGATTGTGCGCAATTCGCATAACCCATGGCAGAAATTTACCTTCATCGTTATACTTACCTTTCTTCAGGGTTTTTACCACCTTAATGAAGGTATCCTGAAATATATCGTTGGCTAAGTCTTCGTCTTTTACTGTAAAAACGATGTACGAGAACACCCTGTCCTTATAACGATTAAGAAGTATTTCGGAAGAAGAGTCTTTTCCCGCTACAAATTGCCTGATTAGGTCTTGGTCCTTTATTCTGATGTTTTTCATAAATATTTACCGTCTTCTCTTGGTTCTTGTCTTTCTAAAAAAGTAAATATTTATGCAATAGGCGGTCTAAGTTTAAGGTATAAAACGGTGTTAAATTACGAATATTGTAATTGCCAGTAATTTTTTTTTCAATAGTAAGACGTAATTTCCGGCACTATGGTTGCTCAACGTTTATTTCCGCAGATAGAATTGATATGTTTGAATTTGAAAATTATTGGAAAAAACCTGAGGAATCAATAAGACCATACCTTGTAACATGACTTCTTACAATAAGAACTATATTGAGATTATTGGCGCAAAAGTTCACAATTTAAAAAATGTGAACATTCGCATAAAAAGGAATTCATTTACGGTTTTCACCGGTTTGTCAGGGTCGGGAAAGTCAAGTCTGGCCTTTGACACACTCTTTGCCGAGGGTCAAAGGAGATATGTGGAAAGCCTTTCTTCATACGCGAGGCAATTTCTGGGAAAAATTGAAAAGCCTGCCGTCGATCACATAAATGGAATATCGCCGGCTATTTCCATCGAGCAAAAGGTAAACACGCGAAATCCAAGATCGACTGTTGGAACAACCACGGAAATATATGATTACTTAAAGCTTTTGTACGCCCGAATTGGCAAAACCTACGCCAAAGACAGCAATGAATTGGTAAAAAGGCACAGTCATACAGATGTATTGCAATTTCTGGGTAAAATATCTAAAGACGAACGTTTTCTGATTTTGGCTCCTTGCGGAGAGGAAAACAGGAGTATTTCATGGATTAAATCCCTAAAGATCAAAGGCTACTCCCGGTTGTTTTATAAAAACGAGATCGTTTCAATTGAAGATATTGGTATTGACCAAAAAACCGAATGGAACAAGCTCTACCTGTTGATTGATCGCTTCGCCGGGAACGAATTTGATGAAGATGAGACCTTGAGACTGACGGATTCGATTCAGACGGCCTTCTACGAAGGACACAATAAATGCAGTGTTTTTCTGTATCAAAAAGGATCGTACAAATCCTTTAACAAGGACTTCGAACACAACGGTGTAACCTACATTGAACCATCGCTTCATTTATTCAGTTTTAACAATCCCCTGGGAGCCTGCCCGAAATGCGAGGGATTTGGTTCCGTGATTGGCATAGATCCGGAACTGGTTATTCCCGACAAAGGCTTGTCAATCTACCAGGGTGCGGTTGCCTGTTGGAAAGGTGAAAAAATGAGCGAGTGGCTGGACCAGGTAGTATTGAACGCCGAAAAAACCTCATTTCCAATCCACAAATCATATGCATCCTTAAGTCAGGAAGAAAAAGAACAGATCTGGAATGGAACGGATCATTTTCACGGAATTCATGACTTTTTCAAATTCCTTGAGCAAAACAGTTACAAAATTCAGTACAGGGTAATGATCTCCAGATACAGAGGCAAAACCCCATGCCCCGAATGCGAAGGAACAAGGCTTCGGTCGGATACCCGGTATATAAAAGTTGGAGACAGGAACATCAATGAATTGGTAAACATGTCGATTTCAGATTTATCCGCATTTTTCAACCGGCTCAGATTATCCGAATTCGAAGAAAACATGTGCAAGCGTATTTTATCAGAGTTGAGATTCAGACTGGATTACATGCTCGATGTGGGACTGGGTTACCTCACCGTTAACCGGTCTTCAAACAGTTTATCCGGGGGGGAGTCACAACGGATTCAACTCGCTACGTCATTGGGATCATCTCTGGTTGGGTCAATGTACATTCTGGATGAACCAAGCATCGGACTTCACCCGAGGGATACGAAACGACTGATTACGGTCTTACGAAAACTGAATAAACTGGGAAATACACTGATTGTGGTGGAGCACGATGAGGACATCATGGATGAAGCCGACGAAATAGTCGATTTGGG
>DNDT01000064.1 GCA_003487525.1 Flavobacteriales bacterium | reverse complement strand
GCGTCGACAATAACAAAAACGGATTCTCTCAACGATTTTGTCGGTTGATCAAAAGAACGTTGGTTGGTGTAGTCTCTCAGGTACCACACAAATGGCCAGGAGACGCCTGTATCGGGTGCGCTAGCATCATAAGCCATAGCTAAGCCCATGCCGCCAGTGGTGCGGTTGGAAATCTCCTTTGCCTGTGCCATGACTTGTTTGATCCCCGGAGCTCCGTGAGCATAAACGAGATATTCTTCGGCACTGTCATAATTCTTGTATGCAGCACGAAAAGATGCACGCACGGTCAACACGGTCAAACAGGCAAGGAAGGTCATGACAACTATTATTGGAAAGGTTGTGTTTCCGGCGCTTTTCTTGATAAAGAACAATCCTATTAGGCTTCCTAATGATATTAAAATTGTGATTGCCAACCGAATTTCAATTGACAGGGGGGACCTATCTTCGGCCAACGGATTGGCAGGGAAGCTAATCGCGGTTGTAATGCTACCTATCAGTCCAATGCTAAACAAGGCGATCAAAGCCACTACTATCAACCCAGTCAGGTCTTCTTTCAACAGATAGAATAAGGCTGTGATACTTATGATTGCAACCACAGCAGGTAATAAAAAGGCATTCGTGGCTTCCAAATTGGCTAAGTTTTTACCTTGAAATGGAGGCGTGATACCAGTCAATGCAGAAATACTCTGGTATACGGTGATGATGACCAATCCAGTAGTTGCAATTGATAAAAACAAGCGAGTTGGTGACAAATTCTCACATTTCACCTTTTTTATCAATTCGGCGATGCCCCAGCCTGCCAGAAGGATCATTGGCCAGGTCATATGATAAGTAAGCCAGGGCATTCGTTCACCAGCATAACTAAGCGCAATAATGCTGCTTATAGACCACCACACCAACAGACCAAATGTGTTGCCGAAGTTTCTTTCTAAGGAATCCGGATTTGTAATGGAAGCAGGTTCGTTTTCAATAGAAGAATTATTTGATTCTTTTTCAGGGTCAGGATTGTCTCCCAATAAAGAGCTTGGATTTTTTGCACTCAACTTATGAAATCCCAGATATATTGCAAGTAGCCCCCCCAGGACAGGTAGGAATTCATAGATAGGGATTTGGATAGCAATGTAATAATACCAAGGTTGGCTTCCACGTTCTACACCCTGCTGAACAAGCCAATACCCCAATGAGCCAGTCAGGCCAGTGAAAAAACCACTACTATTGGTGAACACCGTGGTGTAAAGAACTATGAAAACGGCCCAGAAAAATAAATAAGGTCTCCACCACTCGCGATTCCATAGTAGACCAACGATACTGGATAAGATAAACAATAGCACTATTATTGTTCCGATTACAGTGATGTCTCTCGGTAAACCGAGGAGAAAATCAGATGAAGAATACAAAGCTGTAACTTCGCCTGCTGTGGTTGGGATGCTAACCTGTAACCACTTCTCTAAGAATTTAATAGGAAAGGGAGCCAGCATGGGTAACACAATTGTGCCAATCAAAATGAGTAACCCGAAGGAGTAATTATTTCGGATATTTTCCCAACCGTAACCAGTGATCAAATAGATGAATGCACCACCCAATGCCAGTATCCCAACCAAAACTAAGATGGAAATTACAGTTTCCCCGGGGGATTGTGCGTCTTGCATAGATACGGGCATCTCAGGATTTGCGGGACTAGCCGTTTCTGTACCGGTGATTGTTGCGCCTCCGTGTATGAACAAACCGTAACCCAGTGCACTACCAACCAAGAGCAACCCCAGGGACAAGAAGATGATGAAAGCGCGGTAATTAGTCTCTGCGCCGACCCAAGGGCGGCGAGTAACCTGTGCAACAAAATAAGTGGCTAAGAAGATCAGCGCCTGAGCCGCGTAGATGAAGGCAGTTTCCTTGGCCGTAAAGTGAATTACTAATGATAGTGAAACCAGGTAGAGGTAGCGTTTTTTACCCGCTTCGAGGTAGCGAAGTATTGCGAAAAGCATCAAGATACCCGATAACCCAGCAAAGCTCTCATTTCGCACATAACGCCCATAGTACAACATATAAGGTGATATAACCATCAGGAAGGCTGCAATTAATGCACCTGCTTTACCAAGATAGCGCCGCCAGTACCAAACTATCCAGACTGTAGCGATGCTAAAGATCACAGATGGGATTCGAGAAGTGAAATCAGTCACACCGAACAGGAAGTAGCTCAGGGATAGCAGGTGGAATTGCAGTGGTCCGTGCATCATCGGGTTGTGCTGATAGCCTTGTCCGCGGTAGAGCAGCCATGAGAAGTATGTGTGTAGACTCTCATCATGACTCATTGCGCGAGTTTCAAGATCGTAAAAACGCGTGATGAATGCTAAAAGGATGATAATCGAAAAGAGAAAGATATCATTCTTGATTTGTGGCAATAGAGGGTGAATAGGGCGATCAAGCCAATTTTTTGTTTCCGTGTTCATAACTCTCTCTGTAGATGGAATGGGTGACTTATACTGTATTGTAATCTTTCTGGCAAGTAATATTTTAATGATATTTTGGAACTTTTCTCATTGGTTTGGATGGATAATTTCATTTGAGGGAGTGATTGTTATAGCATTCTGGGTTGTACTAGCAATTAAAGATGGCGT
>DNDT01000078.1 GCA_003487525.1 Flavobacteriales bacterium | reverse complement strand
GCCATTGAATTCAATCCGAAACGGCAATTCGGATGTATACGAAAACACGTCTATGATGCCCCCTCTCCAGGAAAACTGCCCCGGCTCGTAAACGAAATCGCTGCGTTCAAACTTGCGTTCGTTCAGTTCTTCAACCAACAAGTCCATGATCATTTCCTCGCCCTGAACAAGTTCAATGCTCTTCTCTTTTACGTCCGAAGAAATAGAGGTCAGTTCCATAATTGCCTCCGAATACGTCACGATGACTGACTTAAACGCGGATTTGGTCAGGGCCTTTAGCACAAGCGTGCGGTCAAGGGTATTTATCTGTTGGGTCTGTTTCTTTATAAATCTCTGACCACTTGAGGGAAAGAAAAGTACCTGGTCTTCAGAAATAAGTTGCTGCAAGTCATTGAACGCATACGCTGCCTCCTCTTTATCGCTGAATACAACGACAAAAGGGTTTTTTGAAATGTCGTAAGCTGCGGCAATCACGCAACTGGACATGGACCCGTTCATTCCTTTGAGTGAAAAACGCCCAAAGGGATCTTCAAGGATATGCGCCGAAATTTCTTTGACAGCTTCGGCCTGAATGTATTTTTCTCTTAAAATGGCAGACATCTTAATTGATATGGTAAAAGGAAAACTCAGCCACGCGCTAACAAATCCTTAGTTAGATGTCATTCATACGTGATTTTAAATTCACCATTTGTAAACCGGGTATTTCCTGTACCCTCATGCTCTTCCATGTAAATATCGAACAGCGCTTCAATCTCGTTGTTCACGATGTTGTGCGAGGTGATTTCAAGATTGCCTTTTACGGCGTAATGCGTTCGTTCATCCGAGGTAATGTAGTACGCCTTGTATTTTGTAAAATAATTCAGGTTGTATTTTCCGGGGGCTATGTCATAGGGCAACTCAAACGACAAGGAACGTGTTCCGTCGGCGTCGTATGCCGATATAAACAAGGTTTTAAAGGCAACGAATCCTGCAATGTCCAGAGGTGACCACTTGCCTCCGTTCACTTCGACACTCAGTTTGTTGTTTTCGACACCAAGCGGAAGATTGCTATAGACAATATTGACAAACCGACCGTCGGTAATGCTCACCAAACTGTCATCAATGCTTCTGACTGCATCGAACCCAAAACTTCCATTGATCACATTATCTGTTTTATTGATCGATTCAATCGTGATTTCCCCTTTTGCATCAGGTCCGCCGGCGGTTGAAAATCCCTTTCCACTGCCCAGTGAATAGGTTCCCACACTGCTTGTGGTGGCATCCAGAGAATATACACCAACCGTATCCCCATTGAGGCTAAGGGTAATCACGGTACCATCGACAGATTCGCCGATCAAGACAATGGAACCATTGTAAACCGAAGCCTGAATATTGCTTGCGGCCCAATAACTCCCACCGACCCTTGCCGTGAATTGACTTGTCGGACTGACTTGCACTTCATTGTCCTTCTTGCACGAAGAAAAAATGAGGCAAATGGATGCGATTGCGATTGCTGTTCTCATTGGCTGGTTTCTTTTTTGCTTATAAAGTCCATCAATGTGTCCATCATGGATTCGGAACCCAGGAAAATCGGTATTCGCTGGTGCAGGCCACTTGTCTGTATGTCCAGAATGCGCTGCTCTCCCGAGCTTGCCTTTCCTCCGGCATTTTCGATGACAAAAGCCATGGGATGGCATTCGTAAAGCAGGCGAAGTTTTCCGTTTGGAGCTGAAGTGGTGGCAGGATACATAAAGATTCCGCCTTTCAAAAGGTTTCGGTGCAAATCCGCCACCATTGAACCAATGTACCGTGCCGAATAGGCGGCCTCCCTGTCGTTGTCGTCAGATTTACAATAGCTTATGTAATCTTTCAGGCCCTGCGAAAAACTGTCATAGTTTCCTTCGTTCACACTGTACACCCTTCCTGTCTTAGGTATGATCATATCTCTGTGCGAAAGGTAAAACTCATTGTTATCCGGATTAAGTGTAAATCCATTTACGCCGTTTCCCGTGCTCATGACAAGCATGGTCGATGTACCATAGATGACGTATCCGGCAAGGATCTGGTTGTCACCCACCTGAAAATAATCCCTGTCCGAGGTCTCTGTTGAATCCTCCGGACGTTTGTAAACGGAGAATATGGTGCCGATCGACACGTTTACATCGATATTGGAAGAACCGTCCAGCGGGTCAAATGCGATGACAAAAGGTGCGTTTTTTGAATCCTTGAATTTGATTATTTCCTTGTTTTCTTCCGAGGCTGCCGATGCAAAAAGTTCTGACTTTCTGACCGCTTCAATGAAAATGTCATTGGCTATGACATCCAGTTTCTGTTGTTGTTCACCCTGAACATTCTCTATTCCGGCGGTTCCAAGGATATTGGATAAGCCCGCACGGATTACCTTTTCGTGAATTTTAACGGCGCCATCCGTTACCGATTCCAGCATACCCCATACTTCATCGTTATTGCAGGGCAGAATGTCCTGCTCGTAGATAAAATCTTTCAGGCTTAACATAGTATTTTCAGGAATTTAGTTCTAACTGATACAAATATCGCACAAATGCGTCAACGGGTCAATTTTCAGGTAAAATTCGACAATTTCATATTCGGTGCAGAATCACCTATTTTTGAGCCATGTCCGGAACCGTAATTCGAAAAGCCCGAAAAGAGGATGTACCTCAAATGCTCAAGCTGATAAAGGAACTTGCCGACTTTGAAAAAGGTCTGCATCTCGTGACGGTAACAGAAAGTGATTTACTCCGTGATGGATTTGGAAAAAATCCACTATTTCATGCGTTAATAGCAGAGAAAAATCTTGAAATTCACGGCATGGCAGTGTATTTTTACACGTACAGTACCTGGAACGGAAAAACGCTTTATCTCGAAGATTTGATTGTTTCGGAAAGCAGCAGGTCTAAAGGCATTGGAAAGCAATTAATGGATGAAATAATTAAAATCGCAAAAGAGCAAGATGTTCATCGAATTTCGTGGCAGGTGCTGAACTGGAATGTGGAAGCACAAAAATTCTATAAAAGATTTGAGGCATCTCTGGATGACGAGTGGTTAAACGGAAGATTGGACAGCGATCAAATTCGAAGGTATAAAAACAAATGAAGGTATATAAATTTGGAGGGGCGTCTATTAAGAACGCGGATTCAGTCAGAAATCTCTTTGAAATAATCAAATTAAGCGTTGGTTTTGAACTTATCATAGTGGTCTCGGCCATGGACAAAACCACGAATTCACTCGAGAAACTTACACACGATTTTTTCTTTCATGACCGTGACATCAACTCTAGTGTGCACAAAATCAAGGTGTTTCACAATAAACTGGCCGAAGAGCTGTTCACTGATCCCCTGCATCCTGTTTTCAATGACCTTGAACTAATCTACGACCGGATAAAAAACAAGTGTATTCACCTCAGACGGGAAGAGGCGATTTATGATTTCATTTACGACCAGGTAGTGAGTGAAGGTGAAATGCTGTCTTCGAGCATCGTTTCCCATTACCTTATTGAATGCGGGATTGATGCAGCACTCCTCGATGCGACAAAGCTTATCAAAACGGATGATGTTTACAGGGATGCATCCGTGAACTGGGAGAAAACAACCGAAAAAATAAAAAAGAAGATCACCTTTAATCAGAACGTATACATCACTCAGGGATTCATCGGTTCATGTGAAAAAGGTCATACCACAACCCTTGGCAGAGAGGGATCGGATTTTACAGCGGCAATTTTTGCGAATGTCCTCGACGCGTCCGAAGTGGTTATATGGAAAGATGTTCCGGGCTTGTTAAATGCCGATCCAAAGCATTTTTCAAACACAAAAAAACTGAACAATATCTCGTATCACGAGGCCGTGGAACTGGCTTATTACGGTGCCACCATCATTCATCCCAAGACCATTAAACCGCTTCAGAACAAAGCCATTCCGCTTTACGTCAAATCCTTTAACGATGTCAAGCTGGAAGGTACGCTCATCAACGAAAATTCGGCCGCAGATTCGGTTACTCCCTCGTATATTTTCAAGACCGACCAGGTTTTGGTCAGTATCAATTCACGGGATTATTCATTTGTTTCGGAAACTCATCTCGGTGAATTGTTCAGTTTGTTTGCAAAGCTCCACATCAAGATAAACCTCATGGAAAATTCTGCCATAAGTTTTTCTGTCTGTTTCAACGACGATGAGGAAAAACTTGAAAGGTTTATGAAAGCCATCAAGGACAAATACAAGATTTTGTACAACAGAGGTGTTGAACTGATGACCGTTCGTCACTACGATCAGGACACCCTCGATCAGCTTATCCAGAACAAGGAAATCCTTGTCGAACAGCGAAGCCGACATACGGCCAGGTTGGTGATGAAGAATAAAGTTGGGGAAGGGGTTAAAGGGTAAAACCGTAAAACCGTTAAATNNCTGCTCTCACTCCCGCTTATCAATTACGGCAAACTCTTCTTAAAAGCCACATACATCCCCAGTGTATCGGTTCCCTGACATGCTTTTTGGGCTGCCAGTCCTTCAATGGTCTGAACCCGGTTTTTCGGATCGGGGTGGGTACTTAGAAATTCGGGAACCGACTGGGTTCCGATTTTTCTGAAAAACTTGGCTGCGCCATCGGCCTTGTAAGTAGTGGGGCAGAGATACTCTACCGACCATTCATCGGCCTGACTTTCATCGTTGCGCCCGTATTTTAACAAGGCCAGGTTTGCCGCAAGTGTTCCGATGATGGACTGGTTGCCCCCAACCGCGGCAAGCAATATGGAAATGCCGTATTGTTTCGTCATCTGACTTGTCGAATGACGCTTGTCCGCATGGGCAATTTCATGTCCCATTACACCTGCCAGTTCGTATTCATTGTCCAGGTATTTAATGA
>DNDT01000258.1 GCA_003487525.1 Flavobacteriales bacterium | reverse complement strand
TCGGTAATGAATTTGACGGAAACGAGTTTCTGGGTGGATATTACTACGCAACGTATTTCTATTATGGAACCGACACCAAGTTCAGAAACAACAAGCTGATTGCCAACAGCGGTTCAAGTACCACAGGTTACGGTCTGTTTATGTATTATCAGTACGGTGCAACCGAAGTAACCGGTAACTATCTTGAATACAGTTATTATGCGCTGAGAACATATTATTGGTATGGCAGCTACAATAACCGTGCTCTTATTGCCAATAACAAAGTGTATAGTGGTGCAGGAATTTCCACTGCTTACGGAGCATATTGTTATTATCTCGAATACACGGATGTTGTTCACAATACCATTTGGGCCAATTCAGCACCGACCAGTGCATGTTACGGAGCATATATCTACGGCGGAAAAGAGAATACCTTTAAAAACAACGTGGTTTACTGTCCGGGAGGAAGTTCAAGCTACTATGGACTTTATTGTGCTGTTTCAACTGCTTATGACCTCGACTACAACAACGTCTGGACTCCTACCATGAATTACGGGTATTACAATGGAGCTCAAAGCGATTTAGCGGCATGGAAATTACAGGGAGTTGGAATGCACAGTCATGCCGGAAACCCTGGATACCCGAATAAAGATTCGATGATCACGTGTTTGGATTCCCTTGACAATAAAGGTACTCCTGTTGGTGTCATGTTTGACTACGACGGTGATAACAGAAATTCAACTACTCCCGATATCGGTGCAGATGAGTTCATTGGTGGCGACAGCAGTACATTTGATGCAGGACCTGACGGACTGCTTTGCAACGGAAATTTCATTGAAATTGGAGTTAACGTAACAGGTGCTCAGTTTATTTGGAATACACTTGATACGACCGGTAAAATCATGGTAAATACCGTTGGTGATTACACAGTATCGGTAAGTTCATCTTGCGGCGGATCATTCCTGGATGTGGTAACGGTAACAGACAACACGCCAAACGCAGTGTTCTCGTCCACCAACTCTTATTACACAGGCATTTTCAATAACACATCCAGAACAGTTGGTGACTTGTACAGATGGGTATTTTACGATGATGCCAGCGGAAAAAACAATCCAATGGATACCGTCTGGACCACAAAACAGAAAGCGTTGACTCACTATTTCGGAGATAACGGACCATATTATGTTTGTTTGACAACGTACAACGAATGTGATACGGTCGAAATTTGCCACCCATGGCAGGGTTATGTAGGTATAAACGAAAGCGATCTTGATAACGCTATTTCGTTAATTCCGAACCCGGTATCCGATCGTCTTACCATTCAGTTCAACAACTTCAGCGGAGATCAGATCAATGTTGAAATGACCAACGNNAAAGGAATGTACATTGTTAAGTTCACTACTGAAAATGAAGTGATTGCAAAACAGATCATCGTCCAGTAATCACATCACTCAAACGTATAAAAGAGAACCCGGCCAAAAGCCGGGTTTTTTATTTATTAACATACCGTTTTTATGTTTAATTCAAACAGGATATATGTTTTCAACATTTTCACCTCCACACATGCTTTCAAGTTTTGTTTTTCCATAACCTACCAATTAAAAAAAAACTTAATTTTCATATTGTAAACCATTTATTATTCACTAATTCCAGAATTATGAAAAAAATATTACTACTTGTTACATTAATCATTAGTGCCGGGGTTCTGATATCCCAGACACTAATGCCGCTGCCTGCTCACAGCTCTGTCTATTCGGGTTCTGCGAGAGGTTATTGGTTTCAGTCCCCTACCGATTTTGTGATTACCGGACTTCGTGTTCCATCACAAGCAGGTACCGGACTCCAGTACATTCATGTGATGAAGTTTACGGCTCCCCCACCGGCGTATTCTGCCAGCACACCACCAAATCCAACCTTAATATTTATAAACGGAGCGCCCAATGGTGTTATCCAGAATGTAAATATTCCGGTTGCAACAGGTGAATATATTGGCATACTTGGAACAGCCGGGACCGCCAACTCTTACGCAACCGGCCCTTACACTTCCAATATCAATGGTTATCCCGTTACACTTGCGAGATTGCTGTATCAGGGAAACTTGAGTAGTGGGCCCGCAACTGCCGTATCTACAGAGAATTCAAGTATTTCCAGGGTAGAAATGTACTGGGAATTGCCTGTTACAGCTCCCAACAACATTGGGGTGGCTGCCATCGATTCTCCTTCTGTATTCTGTGAGGGATCGCAAAATATCATTGCGACAATCAAGAATTATGGAACGAATCAGGTTACAAGTGCAGTTGTTAACTGGACCTTAAATACCATTTTGCAAACACCTGTGGCATTCTCCGGCCTGCTTGACACAAATAACGGAACAGGATCAACTACTGCTCAGGTTTTATTGGGTTCACACTTATTCGGAGCCGGAATCTCCGAAGAAGTTGTTGCTTGGACTACCCTGCCAAACGGCCAGACAGATACCATTAATAAAAATGATACGGCAATGGCAAGTTTGCAACCTTCGTTATCCGGAAACTTTACCATTGACCCTCTGGGATCAGGTGCTTATAACTACCTGACAATCGGAGATGCGGTAAATGACCTCAATACCTTTGGTGTTTGTGGACCGGTNNTGTTATCGTAGAATACGGCCCGACCAGTTTAGCCGATAACTGGGTACTCTCACTGAACAAGACAAGTTGGGTAACCCTTGATGGATTTACCTTCCAGCATTCTTCAGGTGGTTCTTCAAGTTACAGGTCACTTTGTTTAATGGACAATGGGTCATCAAACAATACCTTCATTAACAATACCTTTAATTTCTACCAGACGACTAGTTC
>DNDT01000257.1 GCA_003487525.1 Flavobacteriales bacterium | reverse complement strand
TGATAAGATGTTAATTCTTGATATTTGTCAAGAAATCAAGATTGTAAGTCCACTGAATTTTCTTGATTTAGGTCAAGTGAAATCATCGAGATACGACACAGCCTGGACTTAAACGGCCATATTCGAGAATTAGCCTTATAAATTTCATTTTTATATAAAGTCGTCCAATAAAATCTGACGTTTAAAGCTTAACTTGGAGCATGGATTTTATCGCTTTTCTGGAACAGGAAAATGTCAGAAAGATAATCTATGTCCTTCTTGTAATTCTCCTCGCATCTTTTTTGGTTCTGTTTATAAAAAAGGCCTTTAATAAAATCATTCAGTCGAATGAACAAAAATACAAGGCGCGCAAGGCTACCAATATTCTCGGTTACATATTCGTCGCCATCGCGGTAATTTATATCTACAGCGAACAGCTCGGCGCCATCGGAATTGCACTGGGTGTGGCCGGTGCGGGCATTACCTTTGCCCTGCAGGAAGTCATTGTAAGTTTTGCCGGCTGGTTGTTCATTGTTTTCACGAACAAAATTGAGATTGGCCAGCGTCTGAAAATTGTGGATATAAAAGGCGACGTCATAGACATTGGCGTACTGAGCACATCCATCATGGAAATCGGCGATTGGGTAAAAGGCGATTTGTACAACGGGCGGATAACCCTGATTCCGAACAGTTTTGTCTTTAAGGAAAAAATACAGAATTACTCGGCCGAATACCCGTTTTTATGGGACGAGATTACGGTTCCCGTAAGTCATAACAGCGATTACAATCTGGCGAGAAAAATATTCAATGAGATCTTGCTGGAAGTATGCAGCGACTACGCCGTTAAATCACAAAAAAAGTGGAACGAGCTGAACAACAAATACAAGGTTGAAAATGCTGAGGTGAACCCAATGGTGCATATGAGTTTCGATGAAAACTGGATCATCTTTACCCTTCGGTATGTGGTTGATTACAAGAAAAGAAGAAGCACGAAAGACCTTATCTCAACAAGAATTCTGGAGGAGCTTAAAAAGCACGAGAATGCGGTCGAGGTGGCATCCTCTGCTTTACGCGTTTTTCTGATGAACAAGGGTCAGGATTAATATTCTCTTACTTTCCGATACAAAACCTGCTGAAAATGTTTCCCAGCAAGTCATCCGTGGTCACTTCACCTGTGATCTCACCGAGGTAGTGCAAGGCCTGCTTTACATCCATGGCCAAAAACTCAGACGATCGTTTGTCTGCAAGTCCGTTTGAGGTTTGAACGAGGGCCTTTTTACAGTTTTTAAGGGACTCCAGATGACGCGCGTTGGTAACAGTAACACTCTGCCCTTCTGATTTTCCGCTCTGAACATGTTGTTGAATTAAGCGAAGGAGGTGATCAACTCCCTGGTTGTTTTTGGCAGATACATACACCAGGTGCTCCTTGCTGACCAGGTCAACCTTTAGCTTCTCAAGCATATGGGGGTCCATGTGGTCAATTTTATTGAGGACGAAAAAGGTTTTGGCCGTCTCATTTGAAGGAACATTGGCGACGGCTTTTTCAAACAAGACCTTATTGGTGTTTGAGGCATCGAGCACGTATAAAACAATCCGCGCCATTTCGGCTTTCTGCCTGGCCTTGAGTATGCCTATTTCTTCGATGATATCAGCCGATTCCCTTAACCCCGCCGTGTCGATAAACCGAAAGATGACGCCGTCAATGTTCACCACATCTTCGATCACATCGCGGGTAGTGCCCGGAATGTCTGAAACAATGGCCCGGTCCTCCTTTAAGATCTGATTCAGCAAGGTAGACTTTCCGACATTTGGCTCACCGATGATGGCAACAGGCACGCCCTGTTTGATGGCATTTCCGAATTCGAAGGATTCGATCATCTGATCTACCGCGACATGAAGCGTTCCGATCAACTTTTCCAATTCCTTTCGGTCGGCAAAATCGACATCTTCTTCTGCAAAGTCAAGCTCGAGTTCCAGCATCGATGCAAAATGAATAAGCTGATCTCTCAAGTCCTTAAGCCTGTGCGCATAGCCTCCCCTTAACTGACTGATAGCCAAATCTCTCGATGCTTTGGAATCACTGGCAATCAGATCGGCAACTGCCTCTGCCTGCGAAAGATCGAGCTTTCCGTTGATGAAGGCACGGAAGGTAAATTCGCCTTCTTTTGCCATTCTCGCCCCCTTGGTCAGAAGCAATCTGATCACTTCACCTTGAACATACGGAGATCCGTGACAACTGATTTCGACCACGTCTTCACCGGTATAACTTTTAGGAGCCTTAAAAATTGAAACAACTACCTCATCGATGATCTGACCTTTCTCTTCCAGCTGTCCGACATGAAGCGTGTTTGCGTTTTGCACCGACAAGTTTTTTGAAGGAAATACCTCGTCGCAGATTCCAATTGCATTCTTGCCGGACAATCTCACAACCCCTATTGCGCCGATACCTGCAGGCGTTGCCAGAGCGCATATTGTATCTTCCTGATCGTAGCCTTTCACACATGCTAATTTAGTCAAATGACTTTGATTTTCCGGCAATGGATACTGCGATACATCGATTTTCTATATTTGTAGCCCGCGCATATGGAAGAATCATTNNTTTGACGATATCAGATCATTCAGGGATCACGAAGTCTCCGAGACCTTGTCACGACTTGTCAAGGATCCAATTGTTTTAACGTTGCTAAACAGGCTCTTACCTGAAAATATCAATATTGACGAGTTGCTAAAGATCAACACGGTATTTGACTTGCAGACAAAGCTAATGAGACCTGTATTTGAACGTCATATCTTCCCGACTTTTGACGAACTGACGGCAACGGGCCACGAAATTCTGGATAAGGAAAAAGCATATCTCTTTATTTCCAACCACCGGGACATTGTCCTGGACTCGTATATCCTGAACTACTTTCTTTTTATCGAAGGATTCAAGTCTGCCGAAGTGGCCATTGGGGATAATTTATTGAAGGACGGATGGATCAAGGACCTGGTCAGACTCAACAAGTGTTTTATCGTAAAACGAAACCTCGACAACGCTGAGATGCTTGCTGCATCCAAAAAATTGTCGGCTTACATCCATCATACCATCCACCAGCGAAAGGAGTCTGTATGGATAGCCCAGAGAGCGGGCAGAGCCAAGGACGGCAATGACGAGACCAACCGCGGACTGATAAACATGCTGGGCATGAGCTCGAGCAATGGACTGGTCACTCACTTTAAGCAGTTAAACATTGTTCCCGTTTCGATATCGTATGAATTTGATCCCTGCGATGCAAGAAAGACCAAGGAATTATACGTGGAGTCACAAGGAATCGAATATTCAAAATCGGAAAAAGAAGACGTCGAAAGCATGCAGATTGGCATTGTCGAGCCAAAAGGAAAAGGCCATGTTCATTTCGGGAATCCAATTGATGTTGAACTTGACTCCATTTCGGGAGATGATCGAAAGGAAGTTATTTCGGCCCTGGTGCAAAACATTGATTATCAAATCCAGAAGAATTACCGGTTATGGCCTTCAAATCTGATCGCGAATGAAATTTTTGGATTTCAAACGGAAAAAGGAGACCGGTTCGAAAACGACAAGGAGATTTTTGTCTCGAGAATGAATAAAATGCTGAATGGAATCGACGGTGACACGTCAGAATTGCAACGGATTTTTCTGGCAATGTATCAGCAGCCGCTCATCAACAAAGCAAAACACGGTTAACTTTTAATGGCTGATACCCACGGGATTGTCAATAACGCCGAAGCCATTGGGAATGACAAAAAATTCATCCTTTCGATTCATGTGATAAATTTCCTGTAACAGCAAAGAGGAACACAGCACTTTTCCCGCTCTGTTTTCCACCAATATCGGATAGGCTCCGATATCCCATTTCCTGAAGGATACAAAATCCATGTTTCCGGCAAGAACCCGGGTTCCGTCACCCATAAAGTCACAAAATGAATTCAATATCGCCAATTGATCATCTTTAAATCCGGTGCTTTTTAGATTATTGGTATACGCTCTTTTTACCGTGCCATTTTTTAGCTGGCCGTCGTATCTCTTGCACATTAACTGACTTACCAGACTGTCTTTCTTCTTGACTTGCACATAAACAGGTTCATCCAGTTCAAATGGATTGCCGTTGGCCCAAAGCACTTCCATTGACTTTTTATCCTGATCACTCATGTTCTGCTGACTTCTGATCATTTCTTCACCCGCTGTTTTTATTTGATCCTCCAGAAGTTTTATATCCTCTGCTGTCATGATGTAGTAGACCTTTTCATGACGGTAAAGAACCCATATTTTCTGACTTGCCGGCTGATAAATAATGCTGCTGTTTGAACTGGGGCCATTAAAATCGAGTCGCATGATATCCGGTCTGATGTGATAGGTCAGGAAGGTTGTTCCCGAATCACTGCTGCATTCTTTTCTTGATTCGTATTTGTACTTCGCTGTAATGACTTCAGTCTGTGCCTGTGCCAAAGGCAGCCATAAACTTGTGAGAATAAGTATTAAAAGAGTTTTTCCTTTTATGTTCATTGTCTTTAAAAAAAGAAGTAATAATCACGCCATGCCTGATATCCTTTTTGGTCCAGGTAGTTGCCAATCACCGCCTGATCGTCCGAACGACTGACTGCCACCACAATTTTATCATTTTTAGACCAATTCATATCGTCCGGGTGGTAGACGACGTGATTGTCGACAAGGTTGCCCGCTTTTTTTTCATTCATGGTAAGCCATCCAAAGGTCATCTTATTTTCCATTAAATAGCGTGCCATTTTCTTTCCTTTTTGTCCGNNTGAGTTTGAATACGCCAAATTTTCGAATGTTGTATCGCTGATCGTTTCTCGATGTCCGGCCGATGTGATCTCTCCATAGATGCACCACCTTTTTCACCGGAATTATCGTATACCCTTTTTTATAGAGTCTGAAACAAAAGTCATAGTCCTCCGGGATCTTGAGTTTCGAAAACAAGGCGTCGGAAACGACATCCGATTTTTTCATCAGCCAGGCCGAGGAGGGAACCACGCACTCCTTGTAAATCTCATCAAAATGCGTCTCTTTTTCAGTCAGTGAATTCAACCAGTTTTCATACCTCATATACCCTTCACCCAGATCTTCCTTTGAAAAATACCGGATCAGCCCGAGAGAAATTACCTTGCCTCCGATTTGTCGAATTGCATTGTAAAGAAGCGCCAGTTTATCCGGTGTCATGACATCGTCGCAATCCATTCTCGAAATATAATTTCCCTTCGAGTAACGAAGACCGGTCTCCAGCGCCGCCGGTATACCTTCGCCCTCATTTTGAAACAATCGAATGCGATCATCCTCTTTTGTCCAGGTCTCGACGATTTCGTTTGAGCGATCGCTGCTATGATCGTTTACCACAATGAGTTCCCAGTCCCGAAACTGTTGTTTGCGAATACTCATAAGGCATTCGTCCAGAAACTTATCTCCGTTTCTTACCGGCATTATCACAGAAATCAGGGCATCCGACATGAGGTAAATATGCACATTTCAAACAAAAGGTAGGCTATACTGCCTTTTATATCGGTTTCATTTTGGCACATTTTAGTATATTCGCAACCCGCAAAACCGTTTATGAAACAAGATCCCTCAGCATTACCGGAAAACAATGGCAGCCTGACGCTGGAAGAAGCCAAAAATGAAATTCTTGCCGATTACAAGCTGGCATGCTTAAGTCGCGAAGCCTCCTTAATAGGACGTAAAGAGGTATTGACGGGAAAAGCCAAATTCGGAATTTTCGGAGACGGAAAAGAACTTCCACAGATTGCCCTGGCCAAGTTTTTTGAAAATGGGGATTTTCGTTCGGGTTATTACCGCGATCAGACCTTAATGATGTGCATCGGGCAATTGACGGTAAAGCAATTTTTTGCTCAATTATACTCCCACACGGATGCCGTGGCAGAACCCTCTTCGGCGGGACGCAGCATGAATGGACATTACGCCACACGAAGCCTTGATGATGACGGAAACTGGAAGGAGTTAAAATCAATTAAAAATTCCTCGGCCGACATATCGCCAACGGCAGGTCAGATGCCAAGATTACTTGGATTGGCACAGGCGTCCAAAGTTTATCGAACTATTTCCGAATTAAGTGATTCTACGCTGTTTTCAACCAATGGCAATGAGGTCGCATTTGGAACCATTGGCGATGCGAGTACCTCTGAAGGTCCGTTTTGGGAAACCATTAACGCTGCCGGTGTGTTGCAGGTTCCCATGGTTGTTTCCGTGTGGGACGATGGTCATGGAATATCGGTTCCCAAAAAATTTCAAACAACCAAGGAAAGCATTTCGGACGTTCTTGAAGGATTCAAAAAAACGGACGAGCGACCCGGATATGAGATATTTAAAGTAAAAGGTTGGGATTATCCTGCCCTGATAAAAACGTATGAAAAAGCCGTAAATCTTGCCCGAACAAATCATGTGCCGGTATTGGTTCATGTCGAAGAAGTCACACAGCCGCAAGGACACAGCACCTCCGGTAGTCACGAGAGGTATAAATCACCCGAAAGGCTGGCCTGGGAAATTGAATACGACTGCATCCTTCGATTTGGCAACTGGATTGTCGAGAAAGGAATGGCCACCGACCAAGAACTTCAGGAATTAAAAAAGGCCGCTCAAAATCAAGCCAGGCAAGAAAAGAAAGAAGCGTGGAGCGAGTTCCTATCGCCCATGGAGGAAGAAAAAAACGAAGCGATATCATTAATAAGAGCGGTGGGCAATAAATCTGCCCATAAGAGTGAATTAGATGGCATTGCCAACCAGTTGGAGAAGGACAAAGAACCGATACGCAAAGAAATTTTGTCCCTAACCAAAGAGGCACTGCGGATATGTATTTCAGAAGAATCGACGGAGCGAAAAGCACTTTCAAAATGGATTTCACTGCAGACCGATTTAAATGCAGAACGATACGGTTCGCACCAGTTCAGTCAGTCGGAAAGTTCTCCCATGAAGGTTGAAGGTATTCCTCCAACGTATAATGAAGACAGTCAGTCAGTTGACGGAAGGGTTATACTTCGCGATAATTTTGAAAAAATCCTTCGCAAATACCCGGAAGTGCTGGTTTTTGGAGAAGACAGCGGAAAGATCGGAGATGTAAATCAAGGGTTGGAAGGGCTTCAGGAAAAATTCGGTGAAATCAGGGTATCCGATACCGGAATCAGGGAAGCGACCATTGTCGGTCAGGGCATCGGAATGGCAATGAGAGGNNTTCAAATCATGAGCGATGATTTATCCACGGTTCAATACAGAACCAAAGGAGGTCAGAAAGCCCCATTAATTGTGCGGACAAGAGGCCATAGATTAGAGGGGGTATGGCATAGTGGTTCACCTATGGGTGTTGTATTAAATGCCTTGAGGGGACTTCACATATGTGTGCCAAGAAACCTGACCGATGCTGCCGGTTTTTACAACACTTTATTAAAGGGTGACGATCCAGCGTTGGTAATAGAACCATTGAACGCATACAGATCGAAGGAAAAAATGCCCTCCAATTTGGGCGATTTTTGCACTCCCCTTGGAATCCCAGAAGTATTAAAAGAGGGTTCCGATATTACCATTGTGAGTTATGGTTCCACATGTAACATCGCTCTGCAGGCAGCAGAGAAGCTGCAGGAAATGGGAATCAGCATCGAATTAATTGACATCAAAACGCTTCTTCCTTTTGATATTAATTCAATGATATTGGATTCCCTTTCCAAAACAAACCGATTGCTCGTGGTTGATGAAGATGTTCCTGGAGGTGCTTCGGCTTACATTTTACAGCAAATACTTGAGAAACAAGGAGGCTATTATCTACTTGACTCTGCACCGGTTACCTTATCCGCAAAAGCGCATCGACCCGCTTATGGCACAGATGGGGATTATTTTTCAAAACCCTCTCTTGATGATATTATGGAATCTGCATACGGTATCATGAATGATAGCCGTCCGGCAGAGTTTCCTTCAATGTACTGATCCCAATTCTAAACTTGATCCACAATTTACAAGGTAGTTTTCCGGTACAGATTCATTCTGAATAACAGAGAAAATCAGAATTGAAAAACCTTTTTTGGCCTCTATTGAAATCCCAATTTCCACTTTGGCCTGTCATTACAGAAAGACCCACTAACCAAACTTTGCGCTGAAGTATAATTTTGTATATTTGAAATATATAAACCCTATTAACTTATCATATGAAAAAGATATTTACACTTTTCACTATGCTGACGGCCGGGGCGTTCTTTTTTAACGCATCTGCCCAAATTGGCAACTATTGTACTTCAGGAGCGACCTCTCAGTACGATACAAAAATAGACAAGGTCGAATTGAATACAATTAACGTATCCACCTCGCAAACCAACTGTGAGCTGTATACAAACAATACCGCTATTTCGACGGTTCTGAGCAAGGGTGCTTCGTATACCTTGAAAGTGACCAACGGTTCATGTAGCGGGTATCACTATACGGCTTATATCAATGCGTGGATTGACTTTAACCAAAACAACACGTTTGATGCGAATGAGCAAGTGATGACCGCCGGACCAACTTCAGGTTTGTACGGAGTGTACACATCAAATGTGACAATACCGGCTACTGCTGCGACAGGTAATACCTTCATGAGGGTGGTTATCAGGGAATCAACACCTCCATCAGCCTGTGGTTCTTTCACATATGGTGAAACCGAAGATTATGGAATCGTGATATCTCCTTCTCTTCCAAATGACTTGGGAGTTGCATCAATCGATTCACCAGACGTATTTTGTGAAGGAACGCACAACATNNTCAAATTTATTTGGTGCCGGTGTTCCTGAGACCATCACTGTCTGGACTTCCAATCCAAATGGAACAACCGATCCAACTTCGTTCAATGATACAGTCATTGAAGTAAAGCAGCCTTCACTATCCGGAAACTTTACCATTGACCCACTCGGATCTGGCTCGTTTAATTACTTGACCCTATCAGATGCAGTGAATGACTTAAATAGTTTTGGCGTTTGCGGTCCTGTTACTTTTGCCGTTGCGGGTGGAACATACTCAGAGCAAATGACACTTGGTCCAATCGTTGGTACGAGTGCGACAAATACCATCACCTTTGAGGCAGACACCGCAGGAGTCATTATAGAATACGGACCAAGCAGTACTTCAGACAACTGGGTACTTTCCATGCAGGGAACACAATGGGTTACCATCGACGGCTTTACCTTCCAGCATTCTTCCGGAGGATCTGCAAGTTACAGGACCCTGGTTGATTTTAATGGTGGTTCTTCGAACAACACCCTTATGAACAACACCTTTAATTACTACAACACAACCAGTTCCAGTTCATATTTGCGTGGATGGTCAACTACTTCAGGTGGAAACAACTACAACCACTTCATGGACAATCAGTTTAATTCCAGTGGATATTACGGTTTCTATTTTTACGGCTCAAGTTCTTCCAGAAACGTTGGAAACGAATTTGACAGAAACACATGGTTCGGTGGGTATTATTACGCAATGTACTTTTACTACACTCAAGACACCAAGTTCAGGAACAACACCGTTATGCCAAATGGCTCCTCAAGTGGTACCAGCTATGGACCATACTTCTATTATTCATACGGTGCAACCGAAATTACAGGCAACTACATTGACTGGAGTTATTATGGCATGAGATTGTACTATTGCTATGGTGACCAGAACAACCGTGCCCTTGTAGCCAACAATAAGATTCACGGTGGTAATGGTACCACAACTGCTTATGGTGCATATTTGTACTACTGTGAAAACATGGACTTTGTTCACAATACGATTTGGGGTGAATCAGGCCCATCAAGCGCTTGTTACGGTGCATATGCGTACTATGGAAGTGGCAATACCTTCATGAATAACGTAGTTTACATCCCACAGGGAAGTTCAAGTTA
Source organism: Flavobacteriales bacterium (assembly GCA_003487525.1). Lineage (GTDB taxonomy): Bacteria > Bacteroidota > Bacteroidia > Flavobacteriales_E > Vicingaceae > UBA11591. Next base: position 915 of record DNDT01000257.1, on the reverse strand, counting down.
TTACGGTATTTATTGTCCGAGCTCAACGGCTTATAACCTTGACTACAACAACGTTTGGACTCCAACCATGAACTATGGATATTACAATGGCGCTCAGGCCAATTTAACCTCATGGAAATCACAAGGCGTTGGTATGCACAGTCACGCTGCAGACCCGGGATATACCAAGAAAGACTCAATGTACACATGTCTGGATACCCTTGACAACGCAGGTACACCTGTAGGCGTTATGACTGACTATGACCTTGATGACAGAAACCCAACCACTCCCGATATTGGTGCCGATGAATTCATAGGTGGCGACAGCAGTACATTTGATGCAGGTCCGGATGGTTTACTTTGCAACGGAGCTTTCATTGAGATAGGTGTGAATGTTAAGAATGCACAGTTCATTTGGAACACCCTTGACACAACGGGCAAGATTATGGTCAATACCGTTGGTGATTACACTGTTTCAGTGAGCTCATCATGTGGCGGTTCGTTCCTTGATGTTGTGACTGTTACAGACAACACACCAAACGCTGCCTTTACTTATTCAAACTCTTACTTTACAGGATTGTTTAAAGACGGTTCAAGAGCAAACGTCGATGCCTGGCGTTGGGTAATGTATGACGATCCAGCTTCAAAAAGCAACCCAATGGATACCGTATGGGCAAAAGACCACAACTATCTTTTCCCGGACAATGGTCCTTACTATGTTTGTCTAACCACTATGAACGAGTGTGATACAATTGAAATTTGTAAGACATGGGGTAGCTCAGTAGGTATTAACGAAAGCGATCTCAGCGATGCTATTTCATTGATTCCAAACCCTGTATCAGATCGTCTTACTGTACAGTTCAATAATTTCAGCGGAGACCAGATCAATGTTGAAATGACAAACGTTCAGGGACAGGTTGTATACAGCGACCAGTT
>DNDT01000454.1 GCA_003487525.1 Flavobacteriales bacterium | reverse complement strand
GGTAATGAATTTGACGGAAACCAGTTCCTGGGTGGATATTACTACGCTACCTACTTCTACTATGGAACAGACACCAAGTTCAGAAACAACAAAGTGATCGCCAACAGTGGTTCAAGTACCACAGGTTACGGTTTGTTTATGTACTATCAGTACGGCGCTACCGAGGTAACCGGTAACTATCTTGAATACAGTTATTATGCCCTGAGAGCATACTACTGGTATGGCAACCAAACTGACCGAGGTCTGATAGCAAACAACAAGGTATACAGTGGTGCAGGAACTTCCACTGCCTATGGAGCGTATTGCTACTACCTTGAATACACAGATGTTGTTCACAACACCATTTGGGCCAATTCAGGACCTACAAGCGCGTGTTATGGTGTATATGCGTATTACGGAAGCAATAACACCTTTAAAAACAACGTGGTTTACTGTCCGGGAGGAAGTGCAAGTTATTATGGAATTTATTGCCCAAGCTCTACAGCGTATGAACTGGACTACAACAACGTCTGGACTCCGACCATGAATTACGGGTATTACAATGGTGCTCAAAGTAATTTAGCGGCATGGAAATTACAGGGAGTTGGAATGCACAGTCACGCTGCAGACCCTGCTTACCCAAGTAAAGATTCCATGATCACTTGCCTGGACACTCTTGACAACAACGGTACTCCGGTAGGTGTCATGTATGACTATGACGGTGACAACAGAAGCACTACCACACCAGATATCGGTGCCGATGAATTCATTGGTGGAGACAGCAGTACCTATGATGCAGGACCTGACGGACTGCTTTGCAACGGAAATTTCATTGAAATCGGTGCAAACATAACAGGTGCTCATTACATCTGGAACACCCTTGATACAACCGGCAGAATCATGGTGAATACCGTAGGTGACTACACGGTATCGGTGACTTCAGCTTGTGGTGGGTCATTTACGGATGTCGTAACCGTTACCGACAACACACCAAACGCCGTGTTTGACTATGAAAACTCGTATTATACAGGTATTTTCATGAACAAGTCAAGGACTGTCGGTGACCTGTACAGATGGGTATTCTACGACGATCCTAACGGAAAAGTCAACCCAACCGATACTGTTTGGAGAACAAACCAAAAGAACCTGACTCATTTATACAATGACAATGGTCCGCATTACGTTTGTTTGACAACGTACAACGAATGTGACACGGTTGAAATCTGCGATCAGTGGATAGGAACAGTCGGCATCGACGAAAGCGGTTTGAATAACGCCATTTCATTGATTCCGAACCCCGTTTCCGATCGACTTACTGTTCAGTTCAACAATTTCAGCGGTGACCAGATCAATGTTGAAATGACAAACGTTCAGGGACAAGTTGTTTACAGCGACCAGTTTGTGAACATTAACAGCAACGGAAACAGAGTAATCAATGTTTCTTCTCTTAACAAGGGAATGTACATTGTTAAGTTCACCACAGAGAATGAAGTGATTGCAAAACAGATTATCGTTCAGTAAGCACATCACTCAAATACATAAAAAAGAACCCGGCCAAAAGCCGGGTTTTTTATTTCACTGTTTTTCAATTAATTATGAGTTCTTCCATTTACCAGTGTATTCCAAGAATGTTAATTGATTTAAATCCAAATTCAGGGAATAAACGCCTTACTTTTTTTGAGCATTATTAATTGACAGGTGTTTTAATTTAATTCCAAATGACATACCTTTAGTTAATTATCTAACTAAATTTCAATATATGAGAAATTTTACCATGTTTAAAATAACATTGACAATCGCGTTATTGTCTTTGTTTACATTGTCTGAGTCTCAGACAAACATTGCGCCCAATGCCATTGCGGCGCATTCCGGAGGTGGTGCTACTATTTACGGCCCACAGAATTACAATGACCTTATCAACATAGGTGGTTCGACCACACCATGGGGATGGGTCAGTTCGAACGGATGGATTGAATACACCTGGCCTTCTCCAATAACAACAAATGAGGTTGTTTTGTATCCTGCAGACAGACCGTTAACATCTGGTACTTTGGAGTATTGGAATGGTTCCGGTTATACCTTTATAATGAATACAGGATCTGGTGTAAACACGGTTCCACTTAGTCTTACCTTTCCACCCGTCACGACTACAAAAATCAGAATAAATAACGTCGCCGGATCAAATCCAAATCACACCGAAATATTGGTGTATCAGGCAATCCTGGCGGCCAACAATGCCACGGTTCTTTCTGTTGACTCCCCAGCAGCTTTTTGCGAAGGAACCCGAAATATTATGGCCACAATTGCCAATCACGGAACCAATATTATTACAAGTGTATTGGTTAATTGGACCTTAAATGGTACTCCACAAATTCCTGTAGCATATACGGATACCCTGGATACACTGCAAGGATCTGGACCAAATTCAGCATTGGTCTTTTTAGGCAGCAACCTTTTTGGAAGTGGTGTTACGGATGAAATAGTGGTATGGACTTCATTGCCTAATGGTGTCGCCGACGGTTACCCCGGAGATGACACAGTCACCGCGTTGGTTCAACCATCACTTAGCGGAAACTTTACGATAGATCCATTGGGATCAGGTGGGTTTAATTATCTGACCATTTCCGACGCAATTGATGACTTAAACAGTTTTGGAGTTTGTGGCCCTGTGCATTTTGATGTTGCGGCAGGCACCTATTCGGAGCAAATGACCCTGGGCGAAATAAATGGTGCCAGTGCATCAAATACAATCACGTTTGCTGCTGATTCAGCCGGGGTAATTGTAGAATACGGTCCGAGCAGCACGGCAGATAACTGGGTGCTTAATCTGAACAAAACACAGTGGGTGACCATTGATGGATTTACCTTCCAGCATTCTTCAGGTGGTTCTTCAAGTTACAGGGCTCTTTGTTTAATGGATGGCGGATC
>DNDT01000355.1 GCA_003487525.1 Flavobacteriales bacterium | reverse complement strand
GAATTCAAGGTGTCTTCGGCTGCAGTAATCGGCTGATTCCATCGAAGCAGTACATCACCGTTGCCCATAACCTTGGCGCATTTAAGCTCCGGCGGATCGACCGCAGGCGGTGCGATGACCGTTACGGCAAAGGTTTGGAAGTTCATTCCAGGTGCCGGACACCAGTTGTCGAGTACTTTAAATACAAAACTGTAGGTGTTGCTTTTTGTAAAACATGCGTTGACCTGAGAAAGGTGGTTACAGTCGGTCGTCCAGTTAAATCTTGTAGCCACACCAAAGTTTCCCTGCCACCAGTTGTTGGTTGCGTTGTAGAAACTATTGTGCTCCAAAACAGCGCACGGAGGATACTTACATCCTGCAGTGGTGCTCGCAAAATTAGTTCCAAACTGAGATCCCGAAGGCAGCAGGTAATTGGTCTGCGGAAGCCAGCCCGGTAAGAACTGTACATCCGTTGATGTAATGTAGAATTCAACAGCATCCCCAGCCATCACTGTTGCACTTGCCGGAGAAGGTATGGGGGTGGGTGAGTTAGCTGACCATTTAAACACAACCAACGGTGGAGTGTTGGCAATTGGTGGAATCGAAGGCGTCGGAGGGCAGGAAACAATGATAACAGGAATATCCCTGATGATTTCAGCCACTTTTTGACGACACTTATATGAAGTTACCTTTACGGCGGTAGAATGGTAACCGGCACCGGGTGTTACGATGGTCGTAAAGGAAATCTCGCCGGTAACAGGATTTATCGTTGCGGGCACATTTAAAGGACTGTGATATGTTCCCGGCAACTGACTCTGGGTGGAATAACCTGCATTCCATAAAACCGGATTGGTGGCACTCTGCATGGGCAGGGTCCACTCGTATTTTAAGGAGTCAAGATCACTGTCAATTGCGTTGTGATTGTAAGTAAACGGATAACCNNGGAAACATCGTTACCCGTATGTAGTAATCAAATCCGGTCAGGTTCAATACGGTTGGACGGCAACAAGAAGACCAGTCGAAAACACTGCCACTGACTGCAGGTGTGCCATTGATCTGAACCGGGGCAGAAATATAAATGTGCTCTTTCATTGCCTGATTACCCCCCGATCCAAATGGCAATCCACAGGATAGCTGCTGATTCGGATCATAGCATGGAGGAGATAAATCCAGCGCGGATACCTGGCTGCAAACAATGGAGGATACTCCTCCGTACAATCCATAAAGGGGGTTGGCAATACTAACCGATNNACATTCCCAGGTTATTTCTCCTCCAAGGAAGTGGGAGGCTTTAATTTGCGTCGTTGGAATCAGAAGAACGACTAATAAGGCAAGAAGTAATCGTTTCATAATCGGACATTTGATTATAAGACGTCACAAAGCAACTGCGGTTGCCTTTTTTAACCCTAAAATATGCTTAAAAACTTACCTGATGACGGCTATCGTTCCTTGTTTCTCGAACTGTTCGCCCGTAGATGCCTTATACCTGACAGAATACACATAAACCCCCGGTGGGACCGGTTTTCCGTTGTTCGTTCCATCCCATGAAGCGGCAACACTATTTGTCTTGTAGATCGTTTCGCCCCAACGGTTAACGACGTAAAATTCGTAGCTCGAACTGTCGTGATAAACCAGAATAGGTCTGAATGTTTCGTTCTTGCCATCTCCATTTGGCGTAAAGGCATTTGGAATGGTCAGATATGGTTGCTGAACCACGCATACTTCATTTGAATTGGAATAGGCAGGCGCAACTCCCTTAAAGGTTGGCTCATTTTCTTCAGCAACAACATAATAGCAATACTCACCCTGAGATGGATTCCCTGCCGTAATATTGTCATTGATCAACAGAAGTGAATCGTAAAAAACGGTGGTTCGTCCCGAATCAGGAAATTTGGTAATTGGCTCCCTGAGTTGGTTGCCATCCAGAAAACGATAAATATGGTAGGCAAAGGTTCCGCCTTCCCATCCATATACATTGGTCCATTCCAACTTATTAACACGTTTTGTACTGTTTGCTTCAACTTTCAAATGTATGGTTGAATTGAAGTTGCTCGAAGCCATGAACGCTCCGCATGAATCGTATATATCAACCTTATAAAAATACTGAAACTGATCCGTCAGCGCACTTCGGTCATTCATGGTTACCACACTGTCGGCCGGAATTTTGCGTTTTGGCGCATAAAAGACATTTACGGTGGAAAACACGGAACTGGTGTCTAGCGACCTTTTAAGCACATACGAATGCGCATCGGAATGTATATCAGTAAACAATTGAGTTTCAACGTAGTTTCGATCGGCAACCGTCATGTACCTCAAATACTGATATTCGGGCAGTTTCAGAAATTCCGCATCGACATCAACATGATTTGATGTGGCCGTAAAAGGTCCCGCACCGCCATTTTCAAATGCCACCACCTTGTAGGTAAGGATCACATTTTGAAAAGGATCATCATGAACATAGTAAGGATCGGTTGTACTGCCAACGTACACAAAATTAGATCCGCCAATGGAAACAAAGATTTTGTAAAGCACGTCTGTACCCGATTCAAAATCTTCATAATGATTCCAATCCAGTCTGACCGACTTTTTGCAGACGTCCAGCGTCGGGGTAACAAACATTGATTTGACACACGTTCCGTTAAACGGTGTTACGTTGAAACATTCATCATAGGGTCTGATACTATATTGCGCAGGGCCTATGCCATTGTAGGTGGAAGTGAGGTCTTTTGTTTTGACTTTTGTCCTTCCGAGAATGGAGTCCACCACCTCATTGTTTCCGCAATCGCCGTTTATGTGGCGGTATATGACGTATCCCCTGGTGTCTTTCGAAGAACTGGCGCTCCATCCCATCTGTGGTCTCAACGAAAGCGGATCGGTAGAAACGCTATCCAAACGAACACCGACAGGTGGGGTGTCGTCCAGAATAAAGGCTGTATCTACCGAAGACTGCGACTGACAATTGTAGGTCGGATTTGTAAATTTTATCTGATAGGCCACCGTAGCCTGACATGCAACAACTGTATCCACGTATGACATGTCGTTCTGTACGTAAGCCGGATTGGCAATGTTAAACCAGGAAGGAGCTGTCGCAGGCCACTTGCGGTTTACAGTGGTATTCAGGTTAGCAGAAGAAAGGTCGTAGTTCCAAACCAACTCAACTTCAAAATCATTACTGACCGTATTGTCAAGGCGAATGGCCTTGATATCCTTTGATGGTGCAAGTGGGGTCACCGGCGGACCGGCACAGATGGCCACAATGTGATAGCAGGCATCCTGAACATTCGCATTGGCACCAACATGCACAAAGGTAGCTGTCGGCCACGCAGCACCAACCGGTATGGTTGCCACCTTGGTTTTGGTTTGGCAAGATGTGGAATGCCACAGCTCGAATTCCTGTATGTCAAGTGGTGTGGGACCGCCCATGGTGGAAATGGCGAAATCCACCTCAACATCTCCATTTGCAAGTACGCGAATACAAGTAGGCTCCGGAGACACAATTCCCGGACACTGGGCTGAAACCCATGATGTTCCATGTACAAACAGGACAATAAATACGCCTAAGATCTTTCTCATATCCTCAATCTGCTTGATCGCTTCAACTTCCAAACGTTTTAAATGCAAAATGGTTGCCTAGAAAACATAGGATTTTTCAAAAATAATAAACCTTGTGTAACTAATTGTATTTATTTATGGAATTGTTTTGTGGGAAGAAGAATTGTGAAGATTGTCCGATTGAAAAATTGTGAAATCGAAAAATCGTTAAATCGTTAAATCGTGGAATCAATCGAAGTGAAAAAGGCATTAATTTTCTCAGACTAATCAAAATTAACCACTTAACCTTTTAACCCTTTAACCCTGAACCTTCCCAGCAATAACCGTAGTGAATTCCGCAACATCAAAATACTTCTGCGCAAGATCGATTAGCAAATCTGAATTTACCGCCTTCAGGTTCCCGATGTTTTGATGAAAATGACTTTCGGAAAGTCCGAAAAGATGAAGGGACTTAAACTGATCCAGCAATTCAAATACCCCGTCTGTATGCTGAAGAAGCTGACCCAGGATGTAATTCTTGACTACTTCCAGCTCCTGCAGAGGGACTTTATCCTGGCGAAGCCTGTCGATTTCAAAGAGGATCTCTTTTTCGGCAGCTGCGGTGACTTCGGCCCCGACCTCGGTAGAAATAAAGAAGTAGCCCGCATCTTTCATGCTGGAAATTCCCGAACCAACTCCATACGTATACCCCTTGTCCTCTCTCAGATTGCTCATAAGGCGCGAACCAAAATATCCTCCAAGTATGGTATTCAATACATACATGCCCGGATAATCGGGATGTGTTTTGCTGAAAAGCAGTCGTCCAATCCGAATGGCGCTTTGAATGGCATCTTCTTTTAAAAGGATTTCCCTTTTTCTGACGGGTTTGATGCCATTGGAAGCCGATTCAGGCTCTTCGACTTCATAGTGCTGTGAACCAAAAAGCTTGTTCAGGCATTTGATCAGCTTTTCGTCGATTTTTCCGGCCAGCAGGAAGGTCGGTCGTTTTTTGTAATGTTCGGTATAAAAGGACTGAACGTCCTTCCTGCGGAGGGTGTCGTAATTATTGAGCTCTGTCTTTCGCCCATAGGGATGATCGCCAAACAGGAGCCGGGTAAATTTTTGCTTGCACAAAAAGCTGACCTTTTCCTGATTGATCAAAAATTTCTGACGCTGAACACGCAAATTGTTTTGCAGTTCAACCTCGGGAAAGACGCAGTCGTTAAAGACTTCGGTAATTATCTTCAATACTTCTTCGGCGTATTTTCGAAGAGAGTAAACCGTTAACGAGGCGTGATCGGCACTGATTTCCTTTTCAAAATACGCGCCGTACGAATCGATCATCTCGGCAATTTGCTTTTGACTCAGCGTGCTTGTACCTGCAGTGATCATGGAATTTGTCATTCGGGCCAGCAACGGAGTTTCGCCATAAGCCGTCCCGGCATTGAACAGGAGTTCAATTTTCACCACTTCGGCATCGACATCGTTGTAAAAAAACACGTCCGTTCCATTGTCCATTTTCACGGAATCCGGAAAGAAAAAAGGAATTTTTTCAATGGAATGTGTGCCCGGAGCCATCGTTCTGATCAATTCACTCATTTTTTCCTGTAATGTAGAGATGAACAATTTTCTTTTCTGAATATGTTGCGCCCGGCTTCGATTACCTGATCGGCGTTTACCGCCGCATACCGGTCAAATTCGGTATTGACCAGATCCGCATCTTCCAAAAGTTCTGCCATGCACAACGCCATCGCCTTGTTCAACACACTGAGTTCTCCAAACCGCACACTTGATTCGATTTTGTTTTTCACCTTATTGAGCTCTTCATCGGGTATTTCACTGTGGATAAAATCATCCAGTTCCTTCCATATTTCCTCCTCAACCTGCTCGTGCGTGAATTTGTCTTCAAATTTTCCCTGAATGACAAACAGGCCCGCATCGTGATCTCCCATCACAAAAGCATCGAGTTCGGTAAAGACCTTTTTTTCCTTCACCAGTTTTTGATACAGCCGGCTGGACTGACCCTTGCTCAACACGTCAGAAACCAGATCGGTGGCATAGTAATCGGGCGAACGCCTGTCACACATATGAAATGCCAGGTAAATGGCATCTTGCGGAACATCGCGTTCAACCACTTTTCGTTTGTAAGCTTTTTGCTCCGGCTCCCGGGGTAAGTTTCTGACCGGAATCTCACCCGAAGGTATGGGTGCAAACCACTTCTCGCAAAGTTCCTTCACCTGGTCAAGCTGTATATTTCCGGCAATGGCCATAATGGCGTTGTTTGGCTTGTAATGACGATGAAAAAAATCCTTGACATCCTGCATTTGTGCTTCTTCGATGTGCCGGATCTCCTTGCCTATGGTTGGCCAGCGATACGGATGCACCTCAAAAGCAAGCGGTCGTAACTCAAGCCAGACGTCTCCGTATGGTTGATTCAGATACCGTTGCTTGAATTCCTCGATTACC
>DNDT01000083.1 GCA_003487525.1 Flavobacteriales bacterium | reverse complement strand
GAAATAAGCCTGGAAGGCAGCGTCGGATAATTGAAATCAACCATGTTAGAAGTTACAAATTTACAAGCGGAAATAGGAGGAAAAAAAATCCTGAAAGGATTGAACCTTAAGGTTAATGCCGGAGAAATTCATGCAATCATGGGACCGAATGGTTCAGGCAAAAGCACCCTTGCCTCGGTTCTTGCGGGAAAAGAAGAGTACGAAGTGACTGGCGGCTCGGTAAAGTTCAACGGCAAAGAACTTCTTGGTCTGGATGCGCATATTCGCGCCAAGGAAGGCCTGTTTCTGGCCTTTCAGTACCCGGTTGAAATCCCGGGCGTCAGCAACGTGAATTTTCTGAGAACAGCCCNNTAAAAATGAGCCCATCATCGAGGCCAAGGATTTTCTGGAAATGGTCAGGGAGAAATCAAAACTCGTTCAGCTCAACACAAAACTTGCCAACCGATCAATAAATGAGGGGTTTTCGGGTGGAGAAAAAAAGAGAAACGAAGTTTTTCAGATGGCCATGCTGAATCCGAAGCTCAATATTTTGGATGAAACTGACTCGGGGCTCGATATCGATGCGCTGAAGATTGTCGCCAATGGAGTGAATCAACTGAGAACAAGTGAAAATGCTTTTCTGGTCATAACCCATTATCAGCGTCTTCTGAATTACATCGAACCCGATTTTGTGCATGTCCTGTACAACGGGCAGATCATTAAAACAGGTGACAAAAGCCTGGCCCTTGACCTTGAGGAAAAAGGATATGACTGGATTACAAAGGAACATGAAGTAGCAAACGATGTCTGAGATGAGTGATGAAAAAGAGTCGCTGATCCCGGCTCAGGACCAATTTATTTCTTCCCTGAAAGATGAGAACCTGATGTTTCAGGATCGCCTTAATTCGTATGAGGCATGGAAATCCTGCCCTGCTCCGACAAGAAAGGACGAATTCTGGAAATACACACAGGTGGGACCCCTGTTGAAAAAGACCTACAGGATTGCTAATGCCACATCGATTGCGGCAAGACCAATTGAAAAGAGCCAAAAAGCCATAAACCTGGTATTTGTAAACGGAATATTCTCTGCCTCGGATTCCGACAGTATTGACAGGTATGGCCTTGCCGTTTCGGACCTTCGTTCTGCCATCGCATTGGAAAAACTGGAGTTGGCCCATTTGCAGATGCTTGAAGATAAGTCAGACTATTTTTCATTGTTGAACCGTTCTTTTTATCAGAATGGCCCCTTTATCAGCATCGGCAAGAACTGTACCCTTGAAAAACCAATTCACATCGTTCATGTGTTGACCGAAAGTGACCGCCTGATTAATATAAAGGGATTGGTGGTGGTTGGAGAAGGCGCTTCGGTCAGGATATCGGAAACATGGGAGTCCGGTGATTCGCGCGACAATCTTTTAAATACCACGACGGCATTAAGCTTAAAGGCCAATGCTTCGGTTGAATTGATAAAAATTCAGTCGATCGGAGAAAACAACAACCTGGTGAGTCAGGAATTTGCCACTGTCCAAAAAGATGCGAAGCTTTCCATCAATACCATTAGCACGGAAGGAAATCTAATCCGAAACAACATTCATGTCTCCCTCATGGGTGAAGGCGGTGAGTGCTATCTGAATGGTTTGTTTCTCGGCGCCGGAAATCAACACATCGACAATCATACCATCGTGAATCACGATGTGCCGAACTGTTATTCCAACGAACTCTACAAGGGGATTTTAAGCGAGAAGGCAAAGGGAGTGTTTAACGGAAAAGTCATTGTCAAAAAGGATGCCCAGAAAACAAATGCCTTTCAATACAATGGAAATTTACTGCTCGGCGATGAAGCTCAAATTTATTCCAAACCGGAGTTGGAAATTTATGCCGATGACGTAAAATGCAGCCATGGATCAACGACGGGTCAGTTAAACAAAGAAGCACTTTTTTACCTGGAATCCCGGGGGATTTCAAAGGAAGGCGCAAAGCATTTGCTCGTATACGCCTTCGCTCAGGAAGTGCTTGAAAAAATCAGCTTACCGGAATTGAGGGATAAAATTGATGCACACCTTGCCAAACGTTTTCAAGTTCTTCAGGATGCATGAGACATTGAAAAACACGGATACGATCCGGCGAATACATGAGATACGGGATGAATTTCCCATCCTCAGGGAAATGGTAAATGGCGAACCGCTTGTGTACCTCGACAGTGCGGCAACCGCACAAAAACCGGAAGTGGTTATTTCGTCCATTGCAAACTACTACAGGCAGTCCAACAGCAATGTGCACCGTGGTGTTCACAGTTTGAGTCAGACGGCAACGGCACTTTACGAAGACGCCCGGACCACGGTTAAGGAATTTATCAATGCCCGTTATGCCGAGGAAATCATTTTTACAAAAGGCACCACGGATTCGATAAATCTTCTGGCACACGGTTTGGGAAAAATCCTGATTGACCAGGGCGATGAGATCCTCACAACGGAAATGGAGCATCATTCCAATTTTGTCCCCTGGCAGGCTCTGGCACTGGAGAAAAAGGCCACATTAAAAATTATCCGGTTCGACGACAAGGGTGAGATCAAGCCGTCTGATGTCGAATCCATGATCTCAGAAAAAACCAGGCTTCTTGCCATCACGCATGCTTCAAATACCCTTGGCTCGATCAACGACATAAAGGAAATTGTTAACATATGCCATGCGAAAAACATTCTTGTGGTCGTGGATGGCGCCCAGTATATTCCGCACGCACAAATCGATGTTCAGGACCTCAACTGTGACTTTTACGTTTTTTCAGCACACAAGCTCTTTGGTCCCACCGGCACCGGAGTGTTATACGGAAACAGGAAACTGTTGAACCAATTGCCCCCATACCAGACAGGTGGCGGAATGATCAGTGAAGTTGGGCTGCAGTCTACCGAATACGCATCCAGCCCCCAGGTATTTGAGGCAGGGACTCCCAATATTGCGGGAGTGGTCGGAATGGCCGTCGCCATTAAATATCTGCAGGAAACCGGGTATGCGTTTATTGAAGCCCACGAAAAAAATCTGTTAAGGTTGGCTACGGAAAAACTGCTTCAAATTCCGGGTTTGAAAATCATTGGAACAAGCGAAAATAAAGTGCCGCTTATTTCATTTGTCGTAAAAGGACTTCACCCTTTTGACATCGGAAGTTTACTCGACCAAATGGGAATTGCCGTTCGAACAGGGCATCATTGTACCCAACCAATAATGACACGATACGGAATCTCGGGAACCGTTCGGGCATCGTTTGCTTTTTATAACACGGCAGACGAAGTAGAGCGTTTATACCAGGGGATTTTAAAAGCCTTAAAAATTTTATCATGATGACCGTCAGGGATGACATGAGTATTGACGAGAAGCAAATGGCTTTGGTTGAAACGTTCGAGTTTTTCGATGACTGGACCGACAGGTATGAACACATCATCAGCCTGGGTAAAGAACTGCCTCCCCTCTCCGATGAATTCAAAACGGAAGCTAACCTCATCAAAGGGTGTCAAAGTCAGGTTTGGCTTCATGCCGAAATGAAAGATGGTAAGCTTTTCTTCAGTGCGGACAGCGATGCCATCATTACAAAGGGTCTGATAAGCATGATCATTCAGGTCTTTTCCGGACATAGCCCGGAAGAAATCATCAACACCGAACTATCCTTCATTGACCGGATCGGGTTAAAAGAACACCTCTCTCCGACCAGGTCAAATGGCCTGCTGAGTATGGTTAAGCAATTAAAGTTTTACGCAATCGCTTTTAGTGCCAAATCTTAACATGGAGAACAACAAAGACCACATCACTACAAAAAAAGATCTTGAAAAGCAGATCATTGCGGTACTCAAAACCATATTTGACCCGGAAATTCCGGTGGACATCTATGAACTTGGCCTGATCTATGAAATAAAAGTCAGTGATGATTTTGATGTTGAGGTAGTCATGACACTGACTTCCCCGTCTTGCCCGGTTGCCGAGTCCATGCCCTCCGAGGTAGAACAAAAGGTAGCCGGAATTTGGAATGTTAAGTCTGCCAAAATAACCCTTGTCTGGGAGCCTGTCTGGACCAAGGACATGATGAGCGAAGAAGCAATGCTGGAACTAGGATTTTTATAATGGCCGAAGAGATTGTAAATAGGGTTGCCAATAGCGAGCTGGTTCAGCTGGAACTTGATGATTATGCCTTCGAGATTCCAATCAAGGAATACGATATCGCACAAAACCTGTTTGAAGGATTGATTTTAAGGGAGAAAGAATTCCGGGGATTCATCGACAAATTCGATTGGTCGGTGTACAGGGGAATGTGTCTCGCTATCGTTTGTTCAACGGGGGCAATCATTCCTAACTGGGCATTTATGTTGCTGGCCTCCGCACTAGAATCCGCAGGAGCAAGTTGTCACTACGGGTCCGAAACAGAGGTGAGGGAGCGCATTTTAATTGACAGAATACATGAAATTGCCCGGGAAAAGTTCGCCGGAAAAAAAGTTCTGATCAAGGGTTGCGGGAAATTTGAGCCCAGTCCTGAGGTATATCTTAGCCTGACCAGAACCCTTCAGCCTCACGTACGCTCATTGATGTTTGGGGAAGCCTGTTCTACCGTTCCGGTATTTAAAAAAGTCCCTCAATAAATTCCCAACTAATCGCAAATCATTGTGATTTTTTTTATATTCGAGATTCCTATTTTGGAACGTCTCTTGTAATTATTCCATGGATAACGACGATGTAAGAAGCATAACTTTACGGGTGGCCATATTCTTCGGGTTGACTACGTTTACGTTGTGCATTGCCATTTTTTATATCGATTCAATCCTTGTCAACACAAGGGAAATGGTTGATCAAAAAGATTCGATCATTACCGTGATGAAAAAAGATCTTTCCAGCCAGGAAATGATGATTAAAGAAAATGAGCGTCAGATCGAAATGCTTCGGGATCAGGCAAATGACGCCAAAGAGCTTGAACCCGATCCTGCCGAGTAAGGCTATCATCGCAAAAGCCCCTGAGAAAATTCGTAATTTTAGTACAAGATTTCTGATTCAACCGGGATTATGAGGCAACCTAATCACTGCTTATATAGTCTTTTAGATATCTCTATATAATGAACCGAGCCTTTGCCTATTTAATTTTCACAATATTGGCATTGTTCAGCCTGGAAATTTATGCCCAGACAGAACATACGGCCCCTTCTATTGAGTTTGTCAAGAATCATGGTCAATGGGATGAAAAAATTCAGTTCGAATCAAGTCTTCCCGGCGGTGATTTGTACATCGAAAATGGCAAATTGACCTTTGTCTTTTTCAGTGGCGAAGACATGGACAGAATCCACGAACTAAAACACAGTAAAGCGGGAACTGCCAAGTCGGAAGACCTCGTTGTCCGCGGCCATTTGTTTCAGGTTTCGTTTCCGGGGTCCAATGAAATGGCCTTTTCTGGAAAGAAAAAGAAAAGCAATTACTACAACTATTTTCAGGGAAATGATCCAGCGTTCTGGGCCGGAAAAGTTCCGGCATATCGTGAAGCTGTCGCGTCGGATGTCTGGGACGGAATCGACTACCGGCTGTACAGTCAGAACATTGACCTCAAGTACGATTTTATTGTTCATCCGAATGCCGATGTGTCCGACATTCAGCTCCGGTTTGATCACCTCGACAAGCTCTATTTAAAAAACGGAAACCTGCATCTCAAAACCTCGGTCAATGAACTGATTGATATGGAACCATTGGCCTATCAGAAGCTAGATGGTGAGTACAAGCGAGTAAAATGCAATTACTCGTTGAAAAGAGGACTGGTGACCTTTGATTTTCCGGAAGGATATGACAAGTCCACCGACCTTATCATCGATCCAAAACTCATTTTTTCCTCATATACCGGTTCTACAAAGGACAA
Organism: Flavobacteriales bacterium; assembly: GCA_003487525.1. GTDB lineage: Bacteria > Bacteroidota > Bacteroidia > Flavobacteriales_E > Vicingaceae > UBA11591. Next base: position 37 of record DNDT01000083.1, on the reverse strand, counting down.
CTGGGGCTTCACGGCCACTTTTGACCAGGCGGGCAAC
>DNDT01000459.1 GCA_003487525.1 Flavobacteriales bacterium | reverse complement strand
ATTGGCGGTCGGGTTGGCATGGTAGTTGGACACAAGCTCTGGAACCTGGCACGCAATCACCAGGTCTTCTGTGTGACACACCTGCCGCAGTTGGCTGCTTTTGGCGACCATCATTATCAGGTACAAAAATTGATACAGGACAAGCGTACACTTACCCGCGTAGAACCCCTGGCTGGGGAACCTCGCATGCTTGAGTTGGCACAAATGCTTGGTGAGGTCAGCGAGGGAACTCTGCGGTCTGCGCATGAGATTTTGCAAATGGCGCAGGAACTTACGAAAGGAAAGAAAAGCTAGTTCCGACTTTCATAGAGTAGTTGTGTGAACTGGCTGTCTATGCTCGAGATTCGTCTTTTTGGCACCCCGATCGTCACTTATGACGGCCAGCTTCTGGACATCCAGCGGCGCACTGTTCGAGCGTTGCTATATCACCTGGCTGCCATTGGAAAGCCAGTTGGACGCGAACAGCTGGCCACATTCTTCTGGCCAGATTCTTCTGAAAGAGAGGCCCGAGCCAATTTGCGCGACATTTTGGGGAAATTGCGCAATGAACTTCCCAACCCAGATAATTTTCAGGCATCCAGACAAAGCGTTCAACTTCTGATGAAGGATGTTTTTGTAGATGTCTTGGCCTTTCAAAACGGGTACGATGAAATAAGTCATATCACTTGGACCTTGCCGCCTGATGTAGCCCTACCTGCTGGCATCTATACAAAAATGACGGAAATAATAGAACTGTGGAATAGGCCGGGGTTCATTTCGGGGGTGGATATGTACGTTTCCCGGGAATATGAAGATTGGATGCTTCAAACAGAGATCGAGTTGGAACGAAAGTACCTGGAGACGATCCAACGCCTGAACAATCATGAGCGCGCATCTGGCAATCTGCATTTGGCCATTCGCTGGCTGACAAAAGCACTTGACCACAAACCTGATCATGTCGATATCAATTTATTGCTAATCAAGACCTACCTGGAAAACGGCCATGGCTTGGAGGCCCAGAAAAGGTTTGAGTACTTGCAACAGGCTTGGGATAAGAACGATGCGGAACTTCCCGAAGAGATTGCATCTTTCAAGGATGTAATCTTCAGCCAGATGGATGCAGCCCCCACAAACCATAATCGAAAATGGTTGATCCACCCCAGCATTAATGTGCCTTATGTGGGTCAGGAACATATTTTCAAGAAAATTGAATCTGCCTTCAGGCGCGGTGGCATGGTGTTGATGTTTGGGGAGGCTGGAGCGGGAAAGACTCGGCTTGCCCGCGAAGTATACAGTAAGGTCTCACCCCGCCCGCGCTTGTTCCTTACAGCTTGTTTTGTCCATAAAGCGGATGTTCCTTTTCATCCCTGGAGTGAGCTTCTGCGCAAATATGTAACAGACGAGGAGTGGCGAAAGCTCGGCGTTTCTGAGGCCAGCCTGCTCGCGATGCTGATTCCCGAAATTGCGAATTTGCGGAGCGATTTACAGCCTCCACCTGATCGAATTTCGGCTCGAATTCGCCAAAATCTATTTGATGCCATCTATCAGGTTCTGCAACTGATTTCTGGAGGCTATCAGGTTTTGCTTTTCATAGATGACATGCAATGGGCTGATCAACCATCCTGTGACCTTGTTGTATATCTCGCGAACCACTCGTTTTTTCGGCAACCCAACTCTCTGTTTCTAATGGCAGTCCGGAAAGAGGAAAAAAAACAAACGGTTGAGAGATTATCGCTTGCCTTCTCGCATGGCAACCTTGAACAAGTCTATCTCGACCCATTACAACCCTTCCAAACAGCCGAACTGGCCTCTCATATTTTCAAAAGTAAATTACCAGAGGTATTTCCAGAGAAATTGACCAGGATAACTGGAGGTAATCCCTATTTCATTCTTGAAGCCCTCCGGGAAATGTACATATCGCAAGAAGAAGTTAACTTTCAAGAAGGATTCGATATACCAATTTCAAATAGTGTTTTTGAGATCATTCGTCAGAGAATTCAGCGCTTATCTATGGATGGGCAAATGGTGGTATCGGTTGCTGCGCTGCAGGGGAATCATTTCAATGTTAAGGTAGCGGAAAGAGCCTGCCAGATCAATGAGGACAGGTTCTTGGATGCAATTGATGAACTGCAGGAAAGTCTCCTCATCACGGAAGTGCATGGTAGTAAATTCATTCAATATGAGTTTGTTCACGAGAACATTCGCGAAACACTTTTGGCAGATATGCCATCTCTAAAAGCAAAGCGCTTGCATGGAAATATTGCCCGTGCAATGGTTGAGATCATGTACGGAAAGGTCGAAGAAATCGCATCTGTTCTCGCAAAGCATTTTGAAATTGCGGGAGAATATTCTCTGGCTTTTGATTACTGGATTCAGGGTGCCACTTACGCTTTTCACGCAACGTCTATAAATGAAGCCTTGCAGGCTTTTAAAAGCGCTAAACAATTGATAGCTGTCCACAGGGATATTACAGACGAACAAATCAACAATTTATATTCATCATGGTCTGAAATCCATTTCAATTTGGATGAGCCTTCTAAAATACAAGAACTGAACCATGAACTGTTGTCTCTTGGCAAAGAGCGGGAAAGCGATTTTTTAATTGGTGTTGCGCTGAAAGGCATAAGTGATGCTTATCTGACATCCAATCAGTTTGAAAAAGGGCTTGATTTTACGTTACAAGCTGAACCTTATCTAAACCGTTCAAATAATATGTACGAAGTATTGCAAAACCAAAAGCGAAAAGGTATTTGCCTGTTCATGCTGGGAAAATTATCTGAAGCGTACCAGGTTTTAAGCCAGATCATCGAACAGATTCCCGAAGACAGTTCACCCGAATATGCTCTCTTGAGAAGCAATATACAATACCAGATAGGAACTGTGGATACGCTGATGGGGTATCCAAAAAGAGGGCTAGAACATTTAGAACATGCGCTTAAGCAAAAACAAACGAACTCATCTCTTGTTGAGTTTAATGCCTTGATGGGGCTTACATATTATCTGTACGGAGACTATGATAATGGTTATCGTGTTACTGCAAAAGCCATTGAAATAGCAGAACAGATCGACTACTGGCGTATGCTTGGGTATGCATACGCATACAGTGCACTGAATACGCATTACATGGGACGATTAGATATTGCCTGGGAACATGCAGAAAAAGCTTTTGAAATTGGAAAAAAACATGAACATTTTGAGATCTCTGCACTAGCCTGCCGTACAATGGGGCATATCTATTTGCGGTTGCGCAATATACAAAAGGCTCTCGATTATTTTCAAACAGGGATTCAATTAGCCGGAAATCATTTTTCTGCCTTAGAAATAATGACATTGCTGGGGTACACAATGGTAGTTGCAGGCCAGGTTGACGAAGGATTGAAGACGATGCAAAATGCGTATGAAACCTCATCGAAAATGGGTTTGGGGTCTATAAGCACATATGCACATTGCATGTTACTTTTTACCCAAGGTACTTATCTCGAAACGGATAGTACATTCCTGGAAAAGGTTGAATTAGCGCTTCTGGATGCTAAGAAGCGACCCTTACCTCGAATTTCTGCGATCTTGAATGCCCCCTTCGTCCGTGTTAGCCAACGTCCGGAGGACTACATAAATCAGCTGACGGAAACATTGCAATCTTTCAAAGAGCTTCACGATCCGATCTTTGAGATTCAAGTACTACAATACATTATTGAATTTAAAAAGAAACACGAACTTGAATACATCACCGAGCAAACACAGCTTTACTCAATTATTGACGAGCTGACTCCTTAAACACAGGAAATGCCCTT